>JAGIAB010000266.1:0-4573 GCA_017745135.1 Flavisolibacter sp. | reverse complement strand
CGCTGGATCCCCAAAGAAGAACTGAAAGCGTTTGTTGCCAATTTAATTAAAACGGAAGGGTTCAGTTTTTCTTACTCAAAAAGCCTTGATGACTTTACATTAAAGGTCAACAGCCCTTCTGCTACGCTGAATAATTTCAAATCTGCACGAAGGTCGGCTGAGTGGATTATCGAGCATGCCTTGAACGGTATCGAACCCGTTGTTAAATATACAACGGAGGATAGTGAGGGCAATGAAATTACCGTAGTCGATATCCAGGATACTCATTTTGCGAAAGAACTGGTTAAAAAGGTCAAAAGCGAATGGGACGATTTTAAAATTGCAGACCCGGACCGGCGCAGGAAGCTGGAGGACCTTTACAACAAGATTTATAATACTACTGTACTCCGAAAATATGACGGTTCACACCTTACTTTCCCCGGATTGGTAGGTGTACAGTTAAGACCTCACCAAAAAGACGCTGTTTTTAGAAATGTTCAGCAAGTTGGCGGACTGAACGATCATATTGTAGGTAGTGGAAAAACACTAGTTCAGATTTGTACTGCAATGGAACTCAGAAGGCTCGCGATTTGTCTCAAACCAATGATAATTGGCATGAAAGCCCAGATTCCACAGCTTTACGAAACTTTCAAAAAAGTTTACCCATTCGCAAAAATACTTTTCCCTTCTGAAAAAGACTTTACCAAGGAAAACCGCCTCAAATTACTAAACACCATAGCCACAAACGATTGGGATTGTATTATTATCACCCATGACCAGTTCACAGCGATCAGGCAGCCTATAGAGATACAAGAGGCAATGATTAACGAGCACAAGAAAGAGGTCGAAATTGAGTTTGCCTTTACCGATGAAAAACACGAAAAGAAGAAGCTTCAAAGTCGCCTGTATAAATATGAGCAAAAACTGAAGGGGCTCGGAGATATGAAAAAGGACACCCAGGTCCTTGACTTTGCTCAATTGGGAATCGATTTTTTGATGGTTGATGAAAGCCAGGAGTTTAAGAACCTTGAATTTCTTACACGGAAAACAAATGTCAGGGGCCTGGGAAATCCTACCGGCAGTAAGCGGGCTTTTAATATGGAAATAGCCTGCAGACTTTTACAGTCACTCCATGGCGCCGATAAGGGAATTCTTTTTGCCTCCGGAACCCCAATCAGTAATACGATAGCAGAGCTGTATTTAATCTTTAAATACCTCCGCCCGAGTAAGATGAAGGCCATTGGTCTTACAACTTTTGACAGTTGGGCAGCAAATTTTGCAAATGATTATTCTGATCTGGAGTATTACATGGGTAAATTCAAAGAGGTTCACAGGTTCAGGGAATTTGCCAACCTACCGGAACTAATTACGCTGTACCGGGAAATCGCAGATGTTCGAAATAATCAAAACATCATTCTGGAAAAACCAAAGGCTGAGCATATATTAAAAAAAATTCAGCCATCGCCTTATCAATTATCCCGCATTGAAAAGCTGCAGGAGTTTATTGAGACAAAGGGAAATAACTATGCGGTTGAACTGGGGCTTACAGCCGGCTATGATTACAGAAAGAAAGTTAATCCCTCTTATGGGCTCTTAGCCGTTGGTTATGCCAGAAAACTAAGCCTTGATCCGCGCCTTATTGATCCAGCAGCCCCTCCAGGATCAAAATTGATCGCAGCAGCAGATAATATTGCTTCGATCTTCCATGAAACTACTCCTTTAAAGGCAACCCAGTTGGTCTTTTCTGATTTAGGAACACCCAAAAGCCTGAACGCTGGCGATAATTTATATAACTATCTGGAAGGTGATATTAGCGATTCCGACCTTAAAGAGATTTTTACTGAGGGTTATTGGGAACTTGAGAAAAAGCCAGGACTGTCGGTAATAAAGGAAAAAGTCGCCTCAGTCCTTAACCTCAAACAGCAAGAAATTGAAAGCCTGATTGAATCAGCGAATACCGCTGAACAGTTCAACGTGTATAGCGAAATGAAACGGCTATTGGTTGAAAGAGGCGTGCCTGCAGATCAGGTTGTTTTTATTCATGATTATAATACAAGAGCTGCAAAAGCCAGACTTTACGACCAGGTAAATGCCGGAGAAATCCGGATTGTGATTGGAAGCACAAAGAAGCTGGGGACCGGCACCAATGTGCAGACCCTATGTGTCGCTGGCCATCATCTTGATATTACCTGGAAGCCAAGTGAGCTAATTCAGCGAAACGGTAGATTTGAAAGGCAGGGTAATGAACTTGCAAAGAATTTCTTTGGAAACATTGTGAAGGCCTTCTACTATGCCACAGAACGAACATTGGATGCATCAATGTATAATACCGTAAGCCTCAAAGCTCATTTTATAGACCAAATGAAAACTGTAGAAGATCCTTCGATCCGGGTAATAAAAGACATAGAAGAAGACGTTGATATGGGGCATATGGCTGCAGAACTTTCAGGGGATCCCATATTCAAAGAGAAGGCAAGCCTTTCCAAGAAAATAAATGAACTGGAACAATTAAACCGGTCATTTATTCAAAAAAGAATCAATACAGAAGATTCTTTAAAAAATACTGAGCGACAAAAAAGAAAATATCAAGATTTAATTGGCCAGCTTGAACAATCGCTTCCATTTCTTGAACAAATCCCTAAGAAAAATAACGATCCAGTCTTTATTGGGTATGTGAATGGAATGGCTTTTGACAAGGTTGGTTCCTTTGGTGCGGCAATGATTCAATCCGCTCAAAGAAAAATAAATGTTGTGCCAGAAGGAAAAGGTTTTATTCTCGGAGAATTATGGGGCTTCAAAGTTCAGGCATTCAGACGTTTTGCATTTGGGGAAGCATATATTACCAGGCAAGTACTAAGCCCGGATGACAAAATCGTTTCCACTGAGGAGCTACTTCCTGATACCGAAATGGCTGCCGGATTACAAATTAGAACGGCAATTCTTAATCTGCCAAATCAAATAGCCGAGCTTCGCCAGAAGCTGTCAACCACATTTGAAAATATTTCCGAGTACCATAGGCAGCTTGAAATTGCCAATCCCTACAAGTCCGATCTGGAAACTGCTAAAGGCCGCCTGGCCGAGGTCGATCAGTTAATCATTAAGCGAACCGAAAAAGAAAATAAAAAAAATAGTTCACCCGAGCCTTCGGTTTCCGATGACGTTCATCAGCCTAAAATATCCGCCTGATTTGTTCCGGTTGTTACTAAACTAATTGTCGCACGAAACCTGCATTCAAAAAAACGTCTACAAAAGCGCAGCAAGTTAGCCCCTACATTTTCAATTCATAACCTGAAATCGGCCAATAGGTGACCGGGCATCTGTAACTGAAACTTTTAAGCCTTACCACATATCCTTCTTATCCCGGTCACCTTTGGCGCTGGTTTAGCGGGGCTGATGTCCTTGCTTTCTTTTTTTCTCGTTTTTTTCTTTGAAAACAATTTTCTCACAATTAAAATTTTAGATCATGGAACAAATTACAGGACGTATTGTAGCAGATGCACAAGTCAACACAACTAAGGACGGTAGAACCGTTACCAACTTTTCGGTTGCGCTTAATGACAGTTATCAGCCCAAAGGCTCTGGCGAACGCAGGCAATTTACAACCTATGTCAATTGCTCCTTTTGGCGCACCGACAAACTAGCGGCTCACCTGAAAAAAGGGCTGCTTGTCAAAGTCTTCGGACGATTGGGAATTAACGTTTATAACAATTCCAATGGCGAAGCCAGGGGAAGCATGAACTGCTTCGTACAAGACATTAACTTTCTTGGAGCACCATCCAAATCTGCTCCAACTCAAGCCGCGGCTAATTCCGATGAACAACGCGATGACCTGCCCTTTTAGGTTGTCGCTAGGCCGTTGTGCCTTGAAGCACCAAGCCAGGTTGAATATTCAACCTGGCAATTTTGTTCCATTAATAAGTTCTTGATAATATCAAAAATGATATTAATTTATTTAATTTCGTATTAATTTAATTAATAAAGATCCTATGACGTTACATGATTTTGGTTCGAGAGTTAAGGAAATTCGGGAAAAAGTCCTGAAGATTAAACAGGAGGAACTCGCTAAAGAATTGGGAATAGCCCAAGCACTGATGTCCCGATTAGAATTAGGTATGGGAGGAAATATTACTCTTGTTTTTGGTATTGTCACCTATTTTGATAAAAAAGGGTTTCCCGGCCATTTACTGTTCAGAGAAAATTTTTCGATAGAGGAATTCAGCCTAATTGCATCAAAATTACCCAGTACTCAAAATGCCAAAAAAGTAATTAAGAAGCTTCAATCCTCTTTGAACGAATGTATCAAGAACTCAATTCAGCTTGAGAATATTATTCATAAATAAATAATTTGCGGCTATTGCACCATAAACAATTAAATCGCAAATTTTTTAAGCAGCAAAGATTCAACAAGGATCGTGTATTAACTCTCGTTTAGGAACCAAAATATCTGTTGCAGCCCTTAGCGTTTCGTTTTCAAAACTGTCAAGGTAATTTCTAGTTGTCTTCAGATCCGAATGCACCATAAGCTCCCGGATCAATTCTAAATTTGTATGGTTCCTTTTTAGAACAGTTGCAAAGGAATGCCTGGCTGTAATAG
>JAGIAB010000265.1:3100-4830 GCA_017745135.1 Flavisolibacter sp. | reverse complement strand
CTATTTGTCTTCTCTTGCGTCGCACTCTTGTACGCTTTGTAATGCTTATCATCACTTTCAAAGTTTCCTATTACACTCAACATTGTTTTATTCTTAATTACCAATGCTAACTGCTTCTGCTTTCAATAATGGTCAAAAACATGTTTTAAAATCTTTCTTTCATTTTCCGCAACATTCCCGTGCTTCAATTGCTTCCAGTTCTCAATATCCAAAAGCGCTTTATCAAACCGATAGCGTTCAACGCCATCACTTCCCCATGAAAAGCTGGGAATGTATTTTGGTGTCAGGCCGCTTCCAAACACATTGCAACAAACACCAATTACGGTTCCGGTATTAATAGAAGTATTAATGGCTGTTCTCGAATAATCTCCCATTAAAACACCGCATTTTAAACCAACATTTGCCAGGCCGTTTGGCGTCCAAAGCATCACTGAAGAAGCATTGTTCTTAATGTTAGAGTTGGAAGTGCCTGCTCCCATATTGCACCATTCACCAATTACTGAATCTCCAATATAGCCATCATGTGCTTTATTGGAATTGGCAAAGAAAACGGCGTTTTTAATTTCGCCGCCCACTACGCAATTGGGCCCGATTGTGGTAGCACCATAAATTTTACTTCCCATTTTTACTACTGCGCCATCACAAATTGCAATTGGGCCACGCAGCATGCTTCCTTCCATCAATATTGCGTTTTTGCCAATGTAAATCGGACCATCTGCAGCATTCAAAAAACAATGTTCAACTTCGGCTCCCTTCTCTATAAAAATGTTATCGGACTTAGTCAGTTTATTGGTTGAAGAAATTTTTTGAGACTTTCTTCCCTCTGTCAGCAATTCAAAATCCTGCTCAATAGCCCAGTGGTTCATTTGAAAAATTTCCCAGGGAAATTTCACTTCTTTAAATTCTGCTGTAAACTCAACGGCTTCTTGCACCTTGATTTTATTGGAATCCAGAATTTCTTTTTTCGAAATGCAATAAATCAGACTTTCTTTTTCCGGCACAGAAATGAATTCACCGGTTTGCAGTTTCTTAATTTGTTTCACCAACTTAGAAGTTGGAAGAATGTTTCCGTGAATAAGGTAAGCCACATCTTTCTCACCAATTTCTCCTATTTCCACTGAACGGTCCAGGTCTTTGTAATCACCTTCTCTTTTGTCAAAGGATTCCAGGCCCATCCATTGTTCCCATTTTTCTCTTATGGTTAAAATGCCGATGCGTATATCCTGGATTTGACGGGTAAGCGTAAAAGGAAACAAATTTTCCGGCTGGCAAAATTCTTCTGTAAAAACGATTTTTTTCATTTAACGGGTACGAAAATAAAAAATCCCATCAAGCATTTAGCTGACGGGATCTAATTCGTTTAAACAGGGAAATTATTTTTTCGCGTATTTCTTGTTGAATTTATCGATACGTCCTGCAGTATCCACCAATACGTTTTTACCAGTAAAGAAGGGGTGAGATGTATTGGAAATTTCCAGTTTTATCAGCGGATATTCATTTCCGTCTTCCCACTTGATCGTTTCTTTTGTTGCCACAGCAGAGCGGCTCAAAAAGCTGGAACCATTACTCATATCCTTGAAAACCACTAAACGGTAATTGGCTGGATGAATACCTTGTTTCATAAAAACCTTTTTAATAATTGAGGCGCAAATGTAGGGCAAAGCTGCCAAATTTCAGCAGTAAATTTGTAGATTTTTTGTTAAGCAAGATAATTTTCCGATGTGCCAATG
>JAGIAB010000265.1:0-3090 GCA_017745135.1 Flavisolibacter sp. | reverse complement strand
CAGCACTTGCATATTTGCAAATTGGCATATTAGCACCTTAACTCCTCATATTTTCATACTGGAGCGGAATGCCAAGATCCCAACCTTTAGAGGCCTGGATCACAGCCTGCAAATCATCGATTTTTTTGCCTGTAACTCTGATAAGATCATCGTTTATTGAGGCCTGTACTTTAAGGCCTGAATCTTTGATGTGCTTGACAATTTTCTTGGCATCCTCCTGTTTCAAACCGTTTCTTACCTGTACTTCTTTCTTCCACACCTTTCCACTCTGGAAGCCTTCTTTTGACACATCAAAAGCCTCCGGGGCAATGCCCTGCTTATGCGCCCTACTGATCAAAACATCAATAAGCTGTCGCATCTTCATGTCATCATCGGTTTCAATGTTAAGCTTGAATTCTTTTTTGTTCAGGTCAATCACCACATGAGAACCTTTAAAGTCAAAACGGTTGGTAATTTCTTTGGTAGTTACGTTTACGGCATTGTCTAAAGCCTGCGCATCTACTTTACTTACAATATCAAACGATGGCATAAAAAATTTGTGATTTGTTTATAACGGGATGAAGTTATAGAGATTCGTTCAAATCCTGATAAACCATAACCAATCCTGATGATACGCGGTTATAATAAAGCCCCTTTGGAAAAAGGGGCCGAACATACACATGAGAAAAAATTTTTTGCTATATCATTTATGATTAGTTCTTGTTTAACGATCTTCTTTTTAATTAGTTACAAAGATTGTGCTGGAAAATTATTCTGAAGATTAAATTATGATGATCTATGGTTTACCTGTTACAAAGGGAGATTATAAATTATCAATACACCGGCGGCGCTAATGACTTACAGAATGCTGAAATTGTAAAAGAGATTAACAATTAGATTTTATCTTCAATACAGTCGATTAAAAAATGTGATACGGATGTTACTCCATATCACATTGATCTGTTTCAAATATTATTGACCACCTACTCTATTCTGCTCATCTGTTGCACTGCTTGCCCTTCTTTTTGGAGCACCATTCATTTTGCCTTTGCTGAACCGGTAAGAGAATCCAAGAGTTACTATTCGGGATTCATTTCTTTCATTGATACTCACGTCAACAGTGCCGTATTTTGACACCGCTTTAAATTTTTGCGTCCAAAATATATCGTTTACAGAAAGACGGACAGTACCCTTTCCTTTTATAACCTGTTGGCTGAACCCAACGTTTAGAGCACCCATTGGTTTTGTAACAAATACACCTTCTACGCCGCCTGTTCTGAACCAACCGCTTAATTCTCCCGTTAATGTTTTTGTTATCGTGAATTGTTGGGAAGCGTTCAAGCTAAGTGTAGTAGCCTTTATAGAAACCTGTGTGTTATTAATCAAACCCTCAAACAGGTTATTGTACACGTTCAGATAAACATTGCTTCTCCACCATTTTGTTACGGGTATGTTGGTATTGATGGCAAGACCCAATTGCCGTTGGCTGGCGATGTTTGACTGCCTTACAAAAGTTTTGTTTGTTGAATCAATCTGCTCGAGCGTTTGTTGAATGATATCAGTAGTCTTCGAATAATTGAGTGTTGTATTAAAAAATCCTTTGAAACTATGCGTTAACTCGATATTATGACTGAACTGTGGTTTCAGGTTAGGATTTCCCTGCTGATAGGTATAACGGTCAAGGTATTCAATAAAGGGGTTCAGGCTTTGATAATTTGGACGCCTGATCCTTCTGCCGTAGTTTAAGACGAAAGTATTTTTCTTATCCGCCTGGTACTGCAAAAAGGCTGTCGGGAACAATTGAGTGTAATTCCTGGTAAAAGATGTATCTGATGGATAAAAATTATTAGTGTTATCATCAAAACTATAACCATTCGAATATCCTTTGGAAATAGTGTTTTCAACTCTCAACCCTAACTGTCCGCTCCATTTTTTTCCAAGAGGTCCGCTAAGATTTACATAGGCAGCATTAATATTTTCTTCATAATCAAAACCATTAGTACGCGATAAATCCGGTGAAAGTGCACCATAAAACACAGTATCGTAAATAGCGTTGGCATTTGTTTTTACATAACTTGCTTTCACACCTGCATCAAAACGGGCACCTTTTTTCAACGGCATGGTATAATCTATTTTACCGCTATAGATGTTGATCCCCTGTGGAAGTCTTCCATAAAGAGTATCTCCTTTGGAAATTTCATGTGCTGCTCCATCAAAGTAATAATTGCTAAGCGACTGTGTATTCTTTCCATCGTAAGTGATGTAATCAAAATCGGCTGTCAATTCCTTTCCTGTAGTGTCAAGAATTTGCCTGAAATTAAAATTGGTGCTAAAGTTTTTAAAGATCCTGTCTGATTGTGATAATGCTTTGGTTTGTGATAGTTCGCCCAACTTTAAAATGTTCGTTGTATTCCTGTTCACAAATGAATTATCGTTTGAAAAACCGGAAAAGACCACACCGATCGTTGTATTTTTCGATGCGAAATAATCAGCACCCAGCTTGGCATTGTAAGACGTTCCCTCGCCTTTCATCCTTGCCTGCTGATCAAAATTGGAAACGATTTCCTTTGTATTGGGGTTGATGAAGTTTCTATTGATATCCAGACGCTGGTTTCTTTGACGAAATCCATGATTCAGGTTAGTAAACAGGTTCCATTTATTCTGGCGATAATTGAAATTGAAGCTTTCATTTACTTTTGGCAAAAAGCCCTGACCATAATTAATGCTCGCTGAACCATTATAACCCATTTGCCTGTTTTTCTTTGTCTTTATATTAATGATACCGGCGTTACCGGCTGCGTCATATTTTGCTGGAGGATTCGTCATGATCTCAATCTGATCAAGCTGGCTCGCGTTCATACTGCGTAAAAGATTGGCAAGGTCGGCACCTCCCAATTGGGTGGGACGGCCATCGATTAACACCATCACGCCTTCTTTGCCTTTTAGGCTGATATTGCCATCCCTGTCAACTGAAATCCCAGGCGATTTTTCAAGAACTTCAAGTGCAGTATTTCCTGCATTAGTAATGGAAGCCTCCACATTCACCACAGTTCTGTCAATTTTTTGCTCGATCAAAGGCTTTTTAGCAGTTACGATCACACTGCTCATAGC
>JAGIAB010000264.1:6913-9518 GCA_017745135.1 Flavisolibacter sp. | reverse complement strand
ATACTCAAACCCGTTGAGTGAATGGTTTCAACAACGGTGATTTTTGGATCGGAATCTTTGTTGGACTGTTGCTTGAAATTGACCAAAAAGCGTATAGTAATATCAATGGCAATGCCAAGAGCTACACTAAAAATTAAAACAGTAGAAGGCTTCAAAGGAATTCCAACCCATCCCATAACCCCGGCTGTCGTTACAAGAGGAATCACATTTGGCAATAGTGAGCACAATAAAATCCTCCATGATTTGAACAGGTACAACATACAAAGAGCGATCAAAAGAAAAGCCCAGAGAATACTTTCTTTCAACCCGCTGATGATATAACTGGTACCTTCCAAAAACGTAACGCTTGAACCCGTAAGCAGCACTCTATATTTAGTTGTGTCCGGGAACAATTCATTCGCCTTTTTTTGAACGCTGTCTAAAATCAACGGAAGCTTTGCGCTTCCAACGTCTTTCATGTTCACACTAATTCTTGCCTGTTGTTTGGCCGTGTCCATAAAAGAAGAAACCAATTTCGAAAAAGAATTTTTTGAATTGTTGCTGTCGCCACCAGGCGATAAATAGGACCTCAGTGCCAGCAGATCATTTTCCTCAGGAACCCTATAATAGGCACTGTCTCCTTCAAAAAAAGCCTGTTTTGCAAATCTCAATCCCTCGGCAATGCTTAAAGGCTTACCTATATAAGGTTTGGATGAAAGATATTGGGACAGAGAATCCATTCCCTGTATTGTCTTCAACATGTTTTTACGGATACCGTTTTTTTGTTTGGTATCTACCACAATTTCCAAAGGCATTACACCTTTGAAATTGTTTTCAAAAAATTTCAGATCGGTATAAAGCTTATCTGTTTTTGGAAGATCATCGACAATGTATCCGACACTTTTTAATCTCAGGATGCCTAACACGGCTACAATGACAACAATAACCGTTGCAGCAAAAATGGTTTTGCGATGATTAAGCGACCAGGACTCCAGTCTATCCAGCCATCGTAAAATTCTTGCATTGTATAAATATTTTGTGTGCCGTTCTTTTGGTGCCGGCAACGTCTTTAGTGTAAACGGAATTAAAATAAGAGAAATGAAGAACAACAGCATAATGTTTATTCCTGCAATTGCTCCAAACTCTTTCAGCAAAACGCTTTTTGTAAGTGCAAACACAGCAAAACCAATTGCAGCGGCAATATTGCAAAACAAAGTCACCACTCCCATTTTACTAATCATATTGATCAATGCTCTTTCCTTATCGCCGGTTTCTTTATAGCTGGAATGGTACTTATTAAGAAAATAAATGCAGTTCGGAATTCCAATCACTACAATCAATGGTGGAATTAACGCAGTCAATAAAGTAATCTTGTACCCAAACAAATTCATAATGCCCATGCTCCATACCACTCCAATAATTACCACTGACAAAGAAAGTACCGTTGCACTTACAGATCTGAAAAAAAGCAAAAGGATAATTGCTGACAGCAAAACAGAACCGATCAAAAACCAGCGCATTTCCTTCTGAATACGATTGGCCATTTGAGTGCGGATCAGGGGCAATCCACTGAGATGAACTTCGATTTTGTGTGCAGCGCTGAATTTATCCGTGAGATCAACAATGCTATTGACAACTTTTGTACGTGCAGGCGAATTTAATATCTGCGGGTTAATACTCACTCCCATCAACCATGCATTAGTCTCCGGATTATATAACAGGTTCCGGTAGAAAGGAAGACTCAGAAATACGTTTTTATTGCTGTCGATTTCTGATTGAGAAAGAATGGTGTCGCGAAAAATAGGAACAGCATCAAAATTTTCATTTTCATTCCGAAGCAGATTTACTGCAGATGGAACCGAAATGATAGACTCAACGCCATTTATTTTCTTAATGCCGTTTTGGAGCGAATTATAGTCGTTGAAGATGTTTTGCGAAAAGAAATCTTTTGTCTGGATACCAACTACCAGAAGATTACCATCGTCGCCGAATTTTTCTCTGAACTGCTGATACTCTTCATATTTAGGATTATCAGTTGGAATCGCTCTTGAAAATTCATAACTCAACTTCACTTTGCTGGCCTGCCATCCCAAAAAAACAGTTGCCACTAA
This sequence comes from Flavisolibacter sp., assembly GCA_017745135.1. Lineage (GTDB taxonomy): Bacteria > Bacteroidota > Bacteroidia > Chitinophagales > Chitinophagaceae > Flavisolibacter. The sequence goes on along the minus strand of JAGIAB010000264.1, from coordinate 7,428 downwards.
CAAAATGGACAGCCATACATAACCATATTTTAAAATGACCCGTGCAAGGGAATTCCACATTAGCATCAGATTTGCTGGCAAAGAAAAGAAATGCTGTGAGAAAAAAGGTAAAAAATGGCCGGGAGTTTACCGTCGCTTTTTCATTTCATCTTTCATAATCAATTTCTATTAGCTTTGAAAAGTGAGATGGTATTTATTGATTTTTTTCATTTCGGTTTCACTTTGTTCAGCCGGGCAAAACCGATTGCCACCTATCGGTTTATGGCGCGAACATTTGCCTTATCACAGTGCCGTTGACGTTACGGCTTCCGGCAATAAAGTTTACTGCGCAACACCTTTTAGTCTCTTTAGCGTTGATCTTTCTACCAATGAAGTGCAACGCATCAGCAAAGTAGCGGGCTTAAGTGAGACAGGCATCAGCACTGTCCAATACGATCCTGTATCAAAAAAATTGTTAGTTGCTTATACTAACAGCAACATTGATCTCATCGATGAAAAAGGAATTCATAACACCC
>JAGIAB010000264.1:4945-6903 GCA_017745135.1 Flavisolibacter sp. | reverse complement strand
GGTTTCCTGCGGACATTGAATAACACCAATGCCGTTTGAAAAGAGAAAACAGTTCAGGACTTGCATTTGATGCGAACAATAATTTATGGGTCTCAAATTTTGGTTCCAATCTTCAATTACATGTTTTAAAAAAAGATGGAAATTGGAAATCATTTTCCGCCCTTTTCCCATTAAGTGAAAATGCAGCAACCGAAATTTTAATTGATGATGCGGAGCAGAAATGGTTTGTTTCACCCAAAGAAAATGGCCTTATTGTTTTTAATGATAACAATACCATTGATAATACAAGCGATGATAAATGGAAGATTTATAAATCGGGAAATGGCTTGGGCAATCTTCCGTCGAATGAAGTGTTCTGTATTGCCAAAGATAAAAGCGGCTTTATCTGGGTAGCTACTTCAAACGGCATTGGTGTTATTCAATGTCCGCAGGAAACCATTACCCGGGGATGCGATGCTATCTGGCCTGTTATCAATGAAGGTGGTTTTGCTAATTATTTATTTAAGGACAGGAAGTCAAAAGTATTGCAGGGGATGGCGCTGACAGGAAATGGATCACCACTTCAAACGGTGTTTGGCTGATGAATGCTGATGGTGATAAAGTGATTGAACATTTTACAGAACAAAATAGTCCGCTACTGAGCAGCGATGTAAAAAGCATTGCTGTAAACGGCGCAACCGGTGAAGTATTTTTTGCTACAGCAAAAGGCATTTCTTCCTTTAGGGGAGCCGCAACCAATGCAGAGGCAACAAAGAATAGTTTGCTTGTATTTCCCAATCCTGTACCACCTGATACAATGGAAATATTGGCATTAGGGGTGTACCGGAAAACAGTATTGTAAAGATTACAGAAGCCAATGGCCGGCTGGTGTATCAAACAAGATCATTAGGAGGACAGGCGGTCTGGAACGGAAAAGATTATAAAGGCAGGCAGGCATCCTCTGGCATTTATCTTGTAATTGCAGAAGATGAGAACAAAGAGGAAAAGGTGGTAGCAAAAATTATATTCATCAGTAAATAGAATCGTGAGACGTCAATCGTGAAACGTGAATTGTAGATTCCTCCTTTCACAAATAAACGATAGAGTAGTAAAGTCGTAAGGACTCTCGAATTGACGATTCACGATTCACGATTCACGATATGATTCACAAAACAAAAGGCATTGTTTTAAGAAGCGTAAAATATGGCGAGACCAGCCTGGTGGTAACCATATTCACGGAATTGTTTGGGCTGCAATCTTATTTGGTAAATGGAGTAAGAACACCCACCAAAAAAGGAACAGCAAAAGCAAATCTTTTTCAGCCTGCAGCTATCTTGGAACTGGTAGCGTACCGCAACGAATTCAAAAATCTTCAGCGGTTAAAAGAGTTTAGGTGGGCTTTCCTTTATCAACACATTCTCTCTGATGTTCGAAAAAATGCAGTGGCTTTGTTTATGATCGAGCTGTTGAGCAAATGCCTGAAACAACCTGAAGCCAACGCTGAACTTTTTTATTTTGTTGAAGATGCCTTGCATCATCTTGACGAGGCAAACGACACCGTTACAGCTAATTTCCCTTTATTCTTTGCGCTTCACCTTGCCGTTTTCTTTGGCTTCAGGATCAGCGATGAATTCACGGATAACATTCATTACCTGGATTTGGAGGAAGGAACATTTGTTGAAGAACAACCTAAACACTTGCACTACTTACAAGACCGTGAAGCGGCAGCCGTCTCGCATATTTTAAAGATCATGCAGCCGGCAGAATTACAGGAAGTAACATTAAACCAGGAAATGAGACGACGTATTACGCATGCTTTAGAAGAGTATTACGCCCTGCATATTCCTGATTTCGGAACCATGAAAACCTTACCGGTGCTAAGAGAAGTCATGAGCTGATCAAAGGATTTTTTTTGCTGAAAGAGTCTCTTCATTAATCAACACGATTCCAGGCTTTTTGCCCTTTTCAAAACTCCCTGA
>JAGIAB010000264.1:0-4850 GCA_017745135.1 Flavisolibacter sp. | reverse complement strand
ATGTATTTATTGGCATTTACGCAGAGGCAGAAAAAAGTTTGGGGTTTGGGGTTTGGAGTTTGGAGTTGTATGTAATTGATATCTTCTTGTTTTGTAAAGGTGTTGTGAACGAGAAGAATATTTTTTGCTTTTGTAAGTTTATCAAAATAAGATTGCAGGCTTGATTTTTTTGTTGGCTGGTGATGAGAGTTATCGAGCTTCATCATTTCATACATTCTTATAAAATCACCTTTCCCTTCTAAAAAAAAATCATCTTCAAAAGCTGTTTCCTGGTTGTGAATGCTTACAACTTTGTTTTCAAAATAAGGCTGTATTTCCTTCCATAAATTTTCCGAAACGGAATATGGCGCATGCGGAACAATTGAACATTGACTCCCGGTAGCTATCGGGAGAGCCATTGAAAATTCTTCCAATAAATTTTTAGCCCGTTCAATCCTTAACTGCGAATTCGAAGGCAGCCATCCGCTGGCTTCGATAAAATTGTAATAACGTAGTTTTTGTTTTGTCTTTTGAGAAATCGTCAGTGAATTATTGCAAATATCTCCTACGGCAACAATTCCGTTCGATAGCATTTCTTCTTCTGCCTTTTCAATGGCCTGTAAAATTTCTTCTTCAGAATGATGTCTTTCCGTAACCACCTTAAAAACAAAATCAACCAAACCTGTCCTTTCAGGGATTAACCCCTTCATATGACTCAACTCCAAATGGCAGTGACAGTTAATAAGTCCCGGAGAAAGAATTCCCTCAAAAACTTCAATATCATCTCCTGCAATTTCTGTGGTAACAATGTCTTCTATCACGCCATCGTTTCTTGTTATCAAAACACCGTTATCAATAAACCTGTAGCCGTCAAAAATTTTATCCCCCTTTAATTTCCTTTGGCTCATAATTGCAAACGAAGGTAACAGCGAATGCATTGCCAAAACCCATTAATCCATATATGCCCGCTTTTCTTACTTCGTACTTCATTAAATTTGCCGCTCATTATGCTGGATAAACTGGAAGCCATAAAAGCAAGATTTGAAGACCTTGGTGTTGCACTCACCAATCCCGAGATCATTAGTGATAATAAAAAATTCGGTCAGCTTTCAAAGGAATACCGAAGTCTTGAAAAAATCGTCAATGCTTACAGCGACTACAAAAAGATATTAGAGGACGTTGAGTTCTATCATGAAGCTTTAAATGGCAGTGATGAAGAGATGAGAGAACTGGCAAAAGAAGAATTGCCGCTGGCAGAAGAAAAAAAACAAAAAATGGAAAGCAGCATTCGTCAAATGCTGATCCCGAAAGATCCGCAGGATGAAAAGAATGCTATTTTAGAAATACGTGCAGGCACTGGTGGTGACGAAGCGAGTTTATTTGCAGGCGACCTCGTGAGAATGTATCTGAAATACTGTGAACGCAAAGGATGGAAAACAGCCTTGCTCAGCGAAAATGAAGGAACGGTTGGCGGTTATAAAGAAGTGCAAATAGAAGTAATTGGCGATGATGTGTACGGCACTTTAAAATTTGAAAGCGGTGTGCACCGTGTGCAACGTGTGCCTGATACCGAGGCAAGCGGCCGTGTACATACAAGCGCAGCAACCGTTGCAGTTATGCCAGAGGCAGAAGAAGTGGATTTTGAATTGAAAGAAAGCGATGTAAAAATGGAAACTGCACGAAGCGGTGGTGCCGGTGGACAAAACGTAAATAAGGTTGAGACTAAAGTTTTACTGACACATATTCCTACAGGTACTGTTGTGATTTGCCAGACAGAAAGAACACAGCTAGCCAACCGTGAAAAAGCCATGCAAATGCTTCGTACGAAGTTGTACGAAGAACAAGTACGAAAACAGGAAGAAGAAATTGCAAGGCACCGGAAAAGTTTGGTAAGCACAGGCGATAGAAGTGCTAAAATCAGGACGTATAATTTTCCCCAGGGCCGTGTTACGGATCACCGTATCGGACTTACACTATATAATCTACAGGAAGTTCTCGACGGAGGTATCGAAGAGTTCATCGAAGCTTTACAGTTTGCGGAAAATGCAGAGAAAATGGCGAGGCAAAATTGATCTACATATTGAGGAGATATTTTCCCGTCACTAACACATACCTACACACGAATTAATCCGTTATCTTGATGCGTGTCAAGATAACGCCATTGTTTACAAGATTTTTGTTAATAGATAGGTAGTTGACATGACTCTCAGAGTAGTAATACGTAACTTTGTGTCTGGCATTATTTTTTAAACAAAAAGATGTTGCTGATCAAGTTCTTAATTTGTTTTGGAAAGCGTTAACAGATTCATGGTAACAATTGGCAGCATATTTGCGTACTATATTACAGTTCTTCTCACATAAAGCAGTCAATTTTCTCATAAGCAGTTAGTTTTGGTTGCGACCCCTGTTTCTACAGGGGTTTATTTTTTTATATATACCCTTTGCCAAACGGATAAGCCAATAATGGCTCCTGTCATATCCGCCACTACATCATATAAATCAAAGGAACGATTTGGCACAAACCAAAGCTGAATAAACTCAACAAAAAATCCATAAAGCAGCGCCAACAAAAGAAGCTTCCAATGATAGCTGCCATAATTCCAATTAAAAGAAGATCTCCACAAAAAGAGCAGCAGGCCAAAGAATCCGATATGCACCAGCTTATCAAAATAAATCCGATCCAGCCAGTGTTCCTTTGGTAATGCAGAGCCAGGTAAAAAAAACAAAACACTAATGATTAGCAGCCACGAAATAGCAACCCATTTATATCGAAAAAATTTCCATTTTAACATGAACGCAATGATAGTTAAAGCAAGCGAGAATTATAAATTGCTTACTGCTATAGGGGCAGTGGTAGGCTGATCGCTTCCGCCTTTGGGCTCCAAGGTAATAGCAAAGGCCTGGGCATTTTGAACATTTTTCATTCGATAAAGTAAGCGTTGTTGCTTGACTTCGATCATTCCCAAGTCAATGGGCCGTCCATTCAATAGTGCCCATAGCTGGTATTGTTTATCAGAGGCAGGTTGTGGAAGATTATTGATCAACAGGTATACATCCCTTGAAGCGCTGACAGTATCCCAGTAAACAATAGCATACGCCCTGTTATCACCGCCTTTAAGGGCTGCTGTTTTCATTGGATGGTTCCTTAATTTGTCAAGGTCACCCTGCACTTCATTTATTTGCGTTGTTGATTGCTGAAGCTGGGTTTCGAGTGTTTGGTTCTTTGCCTGTAAATCCCGGTATTTTTTATCAGTAGTAATTGCCCAGTAAACAGAAGCCGCCATCAAAATCAATGAAGCTGCTGTTACCCATCGCCAAATTCCAATTCTCCCCACAGGAGTTCTTTCTTCTTCTGCTTCAGCTATTGTCGTTTCAGTAGCAGACGATTTTAATTTCTCCTCAATTTGTCCTTTTAAAAAACCGGGGACGGCAACCGCATCTGCAAGCAGTTGCTTCTCCAATGCCACTTCAAAAGCAATTCTTGCTTCCGCAACCTCAGGGTATTGAACACAATTCGCTTCAAATTCCTGGCGTTCGGCCTCGGAAGCCAATCCCATTACGTAGCTTTCAATGATGCCACTCGCTATGTATTCTTTTACATTCATTATTGCATCAAGGCTCTTAACTGAATCAATGCACTCCGGATTCTTGTTTTTACAGTTCCCAGTGGTATATGCAAAGCCGTCGCTATCTGCTCGTGCGTATACCCCTGGAAATAGGCTAAATCAATCAATAATCTTTGCTCGTCTTTCAGTTTCAGGATCAGCTTTTTTAAGCCATAATCATCAATACCCGGACGTACACTTGGCTGAATGATTTCTCCATCCAATGGAATTTGAAGTTGGGATTGCTGAAAACCTTTAGAGCGGATTTTATCGATGGCTGCATTCCGGGCAATATGGAGCAGCCATGTAAAGAGGCGGCCTTTTGTCTCATCGTACGATTCTATTCGCTTCCAGACATTCACAAAAGTCTCCTGCAACACATCATTGCTTAATTCAACATCTCCAACAATTTGTTTGATTACTCCATATAAAGCACCTGAATAATGCTCATACAAATAGCTGAAGGCCCCTTCCTCCTTGGTGCGCAATGAAGCCACCAGTTCGTGTTCTTCGTATGTGAGTTTTGCAGCCAACCAGCTAATTTGGCAATGAACACTTGATATTTACGTGCGAAAGAGGATTGCGGATTGATTAGCTTACCAGGTTTTGATAGGCCTCTGCATTCATCAGGGATTCGATATCGGCTGCATTGCTCAGTTTTACTTTTGCCATCCAGCCTTCTCCATACGGATCATTGTTTACCAGTTCAGGATTGGAATTCAAGTTAGGATTTACTTCTGTAACTGTGCCATCAACCGGCAGATAAAGATCAGAAACTGTTTTTACGGCTTCTACAGTGCCAAACACATCACCTGCCTTTAGTTGCTGACCTGCGGTTTCAATTTCAACATACACGATATCCCCTAATTCATGCTGGGCAAAATCAGTAATACCAATAATGGCTTCATCACCTTCCAGGCGTATCCATTCATGATCCTTGGTGTAGCGAAGAGTATCCGGGAAATTCATAAGCAAAATTTAGTCTGCAATATTAAACAGAGATTGAAGGATAAAAAAAGATTTCACTCATCCTATATAAAATCATTGTTTTGAAAATATAGCAGGATATGGTCCTTCAGGAAATTTTCCTGCTCAATAGGGTGCATATTCGGCATGGGCTTAAGCTGCTTAAAATGTGGCCAGCCATCTTCATCCACATGCGATAATTCATAAAAACCGCTTGGGGCCAATACCGTGCAAACTGCTATATGCATGAGATCTTGTTTCTGTTCTTTTGAAAACTTTTTGCGGATATCGCCCAGTTCT
>JAGIAB010000263.1 GCA_017745135.1 Flavisolibacter sp. | reverse complement strand
CCCTGCCACTGTTTGGGGTTTTGAAAACAACCTCGTTGAGAAGGTGAAGCAAAAGGCACAACTGGATGTAGCCGAACTGCTTGCTGCCAAAAAAGCGTATCTGAAAGATCCTTCGGTTACTACGGTTGAACCCTGGGAAACTTCTTTTTACAATAACCTGCTGATGGTAAACAAATACAGTGTGAACCCCGAAACGGTTCAAGAATATTTATCGCTGGATGATGTAACCGAAGGACTGTTTAAAATAACGCAGCAACTTTTTGGCGTTAAATATGTTCCGGTTACCGATGCCTCCGTATGGCACAAAGATGTAAAAGCGTTTGATGTAATGGACAAGGGAAAAAAGATTGGCCGCTTTTACCTCGATCTCTTTCCGAGAGAAAATAAATACACCCATGCCGCCTGCTTCCCCATTCGCAAAGGCAAACAGATAAGCAACGGCTACCAGTTGCCGATTGCTGCACTCATCTGCAATTTTAATGCGCCTACAGCCGACAAACCTTCATTGCTTACCCATGCGCAGGCCATTACTTTTTTTCACGAGTTTGGCCATGTGCTGCACAACCTGCTAACCAGGGCGGCACTGGCTAGTCAGGCCGGCGCTGCCGTGAAATGGGATTTTGTAGAAGCTCCCTCGCAGATTTTTGAAAACTGGATGTGGGATTATTCTTCGGTGAAGCTGTTTGCTAAACATTATAAAACAAGGGAAGTGTTGCCGCAGGACCTCTTTCAGAAAATGCTGGCGGCCCGCAATGTTGGTTCAGGGCTGGCAGCCTCACTGCAGTTAAACTATGGAATTTTTGATATGACCCTGCACGACAAATACGACCCTAACGAAAGCAAAACCACTACCGATGTAGCAAAAGAAGTGTATAACACAGTATTGCCGCTTAAGTATGTTGACGGCACAGCCTACCATGCTGCCTTTGGACATTTAACAGGCTATGCTGCTGGTTATTACGGCTATCTATGGAGTAAGGTTTATGCGGAAGATATGTTCTCCGTATTTGAAAAAACGGGCATACTCAACCCTGCCACAGGTGGCCGTTACCGCAATGCGGTATTATCAAAGGGCGGCACCGTAGATGAAATGGATATGGTAAAAGAATTTTTAGGCCGTGACCCTAACCCCGATGCATTCTTTAAATCGTTGGGATTGCAGGCCGGGTTTTAAAAAACAAGTCATATAAGTGGAAAAGGTGTTTGAAAAGACACCTTTTTTAGTTGGCTCTAAAGAAAATGGCAGAAAATCGTCTAGATGGTTAGATACTGTTTTGGACACATCGTGGCTAAAGGCAATGGCTTACACTTTGCCTCGCCATAGTGCTAAACTCATGTAAGCGGCTGATTTGTCCTATTGCACTAAGTGACGTACATATTCGTCTATGTCATTTGATCTATAAAAGTCAATCTTATTTAGACGTTTCTCAATGGTTTTAAGTTTTGACAAGTTGAGTTTAGCTGTTCTGAAAATTGCTCGTTTAAGCTTAGAAGTTTTGTCTTTATTGTTGCTCATAAATTGCACCCGAACAAATAAAGTCTCATACTTCATGTATAAAGCAAGACTGTAAAGAAAGGGTAGTAGAGCTAATGTCAAGATTATGGGCAATAACAATGAAAACAAGTTTTGTGTCGTGAATAAAACATTATACTCCACAATTGTCTTATAAAGAGCATAGACGAAATATAACGTTCCAATAAGTGCCAATATGTTAGTAAACAACTTCGTAACAAGTTCATATTTGTTGTCTGTTTTAGAAAAGGCTTGAATCAAGGCTATGAAAACTATAATAGGAAACATTATCAATTCTGTCGTCAAGCTGAATGTGTAGAAGTTTACAAAAAACTCAATAAATAACATCCATTTAAAGCAGTCACCAACTAAGGATTTAAAAAAGCTGTTGTCCTCAGCTTTGTTAATACTGAAGAATGTTACAATGGCAAAACTGAAAAACCAAAACACCGTATCCTTAAAAAGATATGTGTCCCAAAATCGAACTTTCCATAATAACAAAACAACCGCTGTCACATAAAGTGACATTAGTAACAATATTGAGAATATTTTCCTACCGAATAATGCTTTGAGTACTCCGACCATCGCTTTTCGGATGTCAGCTCCGAACGTCATAGCTAAAAGCCCAATTATTAGCCACGTTAAAAAAGCAATTTCACGGGTAGAAAAGAGTTCAAACAGTTTTTGCATTGGTTGTATCTAAGTAGAGGATATTATTTTTTCAGTTAGTTCCTAACCACACGCCCCATTCATACAACCGAATCTAGGAAATGATCCAAATAGATGAATGTCTTCTTGCATATTGTTGGTGGGCTACACGGAGCCATCGCTTCAACACCAACAAAGGCAGGAAAGAAATTATAAACCAGGTCATAGCTGCTGGTAAGCCCGATTAAAGGATACCAGTTAAAACAGGTAAAAGTGATAAAGTACACACCTCTTTTGCTGACTGGTGTATGGATGGACATTGAAGTAAGATAAAAAAACCAACCGGGTGATGCAAGCTACTCGAGGAGTCCCCCGCAAGATTCATTTGCTTTGAAGAGGCGCCTGGGGAGACTCCTCGGGAAAGGCAAGTTTATCATCTTGTCGACGCTGATTTTATGATGATATTTCTTGAAACCTCATAAACCAATGCAGTTTCAATATTTAAGCGAAAGACGTTCTCCGAATTATGAACGAAAGGAACCGCTTTAGTTTCATCAAAATCAGGATTTGAATGAACAATAGAACACCGCATTGAATAAATTCTGTTTGTTAGCGTTTGATAAAAATTCTGATCCGAAGAAAAGTCAATAGCGGGAACGATCAAAGGCTTTGAGCAGTTAAAGGTTTCCTGCTTTGTAAAATGATCATACAATTTTATTTCTTCAAGATAATTTTTGAAGTCATTAAGTGTAACAAATTGTTGTAACACCCTAGTAAGCTTAATTTTATCAGTCAAATGTTTCTCACTTTCCTTCTTAAAGACATTGACAGCCTGATTTATATACTGCTCAGATCTCAAATGAAAATCAGGCTTAAGTATAATTTGTTTTACTTGTTCGTTTATTGCAAAGTATGCGCTCCTGTCTGAAAAGTATTCTATGATATGGAAATAGCACAAGTACTTAAAAGGAATATAGTCAACCTTTTCAGATAAATGAAAATATTGGATTAGCTCAGGAATATACTTTTTGTAAATGAAGGATATTTCTTGCTGCGGCAATTGATTTGCTATCCTTTTTATTCTAGGCATTCTCCGATTTAAGTTATTTAATTCAATCCCTTCCATCGAAATGTTAAAGGAATATTCTATGTCAAAAAGTACACTGTTTAAAATATTGCGCAAATCATTATTGTATCCTTCCGGAGATGATTTTTTAAAGTTCTCGATTGTCAATGTAAATGATCTTCGCTGTGTTGTTATTCTGCTCATGTTTCTATGAAAAAAAGAACTTGGTTTTTCTTCGCCATTTACATCTATCGTTATTTTCAATTCGTTTTTGAAATAGTTTAAGTTAATTATTAATGGTTTTTTCCTGAGTGCCGAAAAGGATGTCGGTCTACCAACAGGTGTAATAACTATTTCATATTTGTCTTCATACTTTACGCCTAAAAACTCTTCTAACAAGTATGGATTCTTTTCAAGCGCTGCTCTAAGTTGTACCACTTCTTTATCGTCTGTTAAGTCAACAGCGATATTTTTATTTCCATTAAAATTTGTTACCAAATAGTGTACATGAGTAAAAGAATCATCTTCATCGAAAAAGGTAATTTCCTCTTCTTTCTTCTCTATCGTCAAATAAGGAAAAGTCTCCTTCAGACTTGCAATTAGTTCGTCCATTTAGGTCTGGTTTTAATTTCGCACAACTCCTAAATATACATAACTCCCGTACATTTAATTAATCAAAACTAAACTTTCATCGTACCCTCACCCCCTCACCTCCTCACCCGCACATAACCGTTATCCAAAGCCCAAATGCCCAATGCCACTTCGTTGCGGGTGCCCGAAATTTTATACAGGCTTTTTTTTACCAGCTTTACCGTGGCTTCGCTTTTATAGGTAAGTGCTGCAATTTGACTGGTAGTATAACCCTGGCTCAAAAGCTCCAGCACTTTCAGTTGGTACTTGTTAAGCTGTGGTTGTTTTTTAAACCGGGCCTGCATCTCGCTATACGGCGAGCCTATGTGCAGGTGGCCCCTGCCTACAGCCTCCACACAACAGCCAAAATCTTCAAAGGAGTTTTTTTTCGACAGCAGTCCCAAAATACTGGTGTCCAGCAGTTGCCTTATTGTGTAGGGCTCGCAATTATGCGTAAATATCATTTTGTTTAACTGCGGATAGTCCCTGTCAAGCCGGAGGCAAAGTTCTATGCCATCCATATCCGGCATATCTATATCGGTCACCACCACATCCGGCGGATCGGGCCGTGCCAGATTTAGAAAAAGATTGCCGCCATTTTCAACGGCAGCCTGAAGTTCAAAACGGGAATCTTTATCAAGATAGTTGGCCAAAGCCTGGAGGGAAAGATGCGGGTCCGCAAGAATAACTTTTAAAGGAGGGGAATTCATATACAGCAAGTTTTGTTTCTACAACATAGAAATAAAAACAAACAATTTAAAATATTCATATGAGTATTTCGGTGAACAGGCCCGGGAAGCGGATGAATGGCAAAAAAAATAATATGCAGATGGGTAAGTGTGCTGAGGTGCAGGTTTTGGTTTGAATTTATTGGGCCCGCCATTAAGTACAAACTTTACTACAAGCACTTCCTGCATTTGTATGGCAATTGGCTGGCCCTGGCAGGCAGGCCGGTCCGCTTGCATGACAGAGTTCAGTATTCGCTAAAAGATGGTAACCGAAGAAAGGTTGTCTCCTTAAATAAATGTTCAATGCTCAATGTTCAACAAACAATGC
>JAGIAB010000262.1 GCA_017745135.1 Flavisolibacter sp. | reverse complement strand
GAATACGCATCCTGTAGAATTTCAAAAAGCCGGATGGCAGGCCATCCTTGACAATTTCAAAAAATATTCGGAAGAGAATTGATCTCTTACTTCTAGTTGACAGATAGAGTTTTTAATAAAGCGAATTACAGCAAACGATGATGACTCCCGGTTACTGATAAAAAAACTGGATGACGAATTATGGGTTGAATTAGAAGAAGACCAGGCAACTTATGACCAATTCAATGATGTATCCTACATCCGCACTGCGATAATTGCTTATACTAATACAGAGCCTGTTGGGTGCGGATGTTTTAAAGGCTTTGATGATGATACTCTCTGGAAATAAAAAGAATGTTCGTTTGTAAGGAACAAAGAGGCAAAGGACTATCCAAAAAATTCTGGGCGAATTAGAACAATGGGCTAAAGAGAAAAATTATAAATACACTGTTTTAGAAACCAGTGTACATTTCAACACTGCACGTAATTTATATATTACCAACGGATATAAGGTCATTCCTAACTACGGACCTTATGCTCCCTGAAAGCATTTGTATGAAAAAGCAATTGCAATAACCTTTCCGGTTACAGCCTCTACCTTAATTTTTGTTAGTCTGTCCCCTGATATTAATCAGGAAGCGTTGGCAGCACAGTCATATGTATGGCTTATGGACCGGGCTATCTTCAATTTGAATTTAAACAAATTGAAATGCAAACTTTTTCATTATGGAACACACAAGAATCATCACTGCCATCAACAGCCAGCTTTACTTGCCGGCGCCATTATTAGAGGAAATCGTCAATCACCGTACAAGAAAAACCAGATACCATTACCCCGTAACCGACATTGAAAAAGAATTGTATTGTGCCGATCTTGATACGATCTCTACCTATTCAATTGAAACCACTATTAAAGGAGATCTGGAACTGGAATGTTATAACAATAAATCCGCTGTGGTAGAAACCGTTTTTGTTCCTGTGGCTTCTTCTTTTCTGGTAACCTGTGTAAAAGAAAAAGAAAATGGTTACAAGGTCGAATTCAGTCTTTCTTTGAATTAACAGACTCTAAATATTTAGATAAAAACAGGCATTGATGAATGCCTGTTTTTTATTACGCTTCCTGTAAAGCTGCAATGTCGATCTTTTTCATTTGGAGAATCTTCGTCATAGCCTTTTGCGATGTTTCCGGATTGCTCATTATTTCTCCAATGGCCGCAGGAACAATTTGCCAGGATAAACCATACTTATCTTTCAGCCATCCGCACTGCTGCGCTTTAGGGTCTCCGCCTTCAGAAAGTTTCTCCCAGTAATAATCAATTTCTTCCTGGTCGGCACAATTGATAACGAACGAAACGGCTTCTGTAAACTTGAAAACAGGACCGCCATTAATTGCAGTGAATGTTTGTCCATCAATTTGAAAAGAAACAGTCATTACCGAGTCCTTAGGCTGGCGTGCAGCTTTGGATGCAGCTTCGCTGTAACGGGTAATGTTCAGAATCTTTGAATTTTTAAAGATGGAAGTATAAAAACTGGCGGCTTCTTCCGCCTCAGTATTGAACCATAAGAATGGAGTGATCTTTTGCATAACGTTTCGTTTTGATTCCTGACAAAGATGAACAGCTTCGATAAAAATGAAAAGGTGTTATAACGTCAAATAAAGGGTGCATTGCGGCAAACTGTATCCAAACCAGCCTTCAACAGCATTTCATGTATTTTCCGGATGATATGAACAAAATTGTACATAAATTCGGATGAAAACTTCTTACATTTAAGCACAAAATTGTTTTTATTATGAAAGCCTCTTTCTCCAAAAAATTATTGACTTTATTGATTGCTCCGGCATTTCTTTTTGCCTTCACAACAAAAATGTATAAGGCAAATTTTTCCGGCGAATGGAAATTAAATGAATCCAAAAGTGATTTGGGGCCCATGGCACAATTTGCTACAAGAGCGATTAAAACAGACCAGAAGGATAACGGCATTACTATCAACAGGACGGCTCCTGGCTTCGATGGAGGCGATGCAACTCAGGTTGAAACCCTGAGCTTCGATGGCAAAGAAACAGAAACTACAATATTTGAAACTTCAAAAAGAAAGGCATCAGCTAAATGGTCTGATGATGGTAATGCGCTTACCGTTAACTATGTTTTACACCTTGATTTTAACGGGCAGACTTTTGATGTAAAAGGCACGGAAACATGGACTTTATCCAGTGATGGAAAAACGCTTACCGTGCAAACCAATGCTTCTTCACCACAAGGTGATCTTGCTGCAAAAGCGGTTTACGATAAACAATAAACAGGAGCTCTGCTCTTTCAGTATTGCAGCCCTTCAGTTATATTTATGGTATGATTGAAGGGCTTTTTAGTGAAGTAAGGCACCCAACGAAAAAGTAAACCGAAGCATATATAATAACAGCTCTATATTTTTTCTTAACAAGTAATGTTTTTAATTTACCCTAAATAAATCCATGAACGGCCACCGTCCCATCCTGACTGTTGTTTCACTCCTGCTTTTTCTTTCACTGACCGCACAAACCAGGCGCACCTTGGATAATAAATGTGGTACCGCACAACACCTCCAACAAAAGCTGGAACAAAATGCCGTGCTCAGGGAAAGATTTGAACAAAAAAAGATTGAATTCAACAGAACTGTTTCAACCCGTTCTCTGCAAAAAAATGCAAGACTAACATCAGTCGTCTACATACCGGTAGTTTTTCATATTGTAATGAACAATCCTAACCTGGTTACCGATGCCCAAATACAGGCACAATTGGACACCCTGAACAAAACTTTCTTTGGAGCAAATGCTGATTCTACCAGGATCCCATCTTATTTTAAACCCTTTGCAGGCAAATCAAGTATTCAATTTTGCCTTGCCCAGCGTACACCTGATGGTGATGCCACTGAAGGGATTGAAAGAATAACTACCTTAAGTTCTCCTTTTGGGCTGGATGACAGAATAAAGCACAGTTACTCCGGCGGTGCAAATGCCTGGAATCCGGCAAAGTATTTTAATGTTTGGGTTTGTGCCATGACTGATGGTCTTTTGGGTTATTCCACAATGCCCGGTGATGGTTCTGCACCCAGTGAAGAGGGTGTGGTCATTGAATACCGGGCCCTGTCTGGTGGTTCATTCAGTGCATACAATTCAGGCAAAACACTAACGCATGAAACAGGACACTATTTCAACCTGTTTCATATTTGGGGCGATGACGGCGGAGGCTGCACCGAAGATGACCTTGTAAATGATACTCCCAAACAAGCTGATGCCAGTCATGGCGGCTTCTCGGGTCTTAAGTTTGATATTTGCACTCCTTCAGGTAATGGTATCATGTACCAAAACTATATGGACTATACCGATGATTCCTGCCTTGTGATGTTTACCAACGGACAAGTAGATAGAATGGAAACTGCTTTATCAATGTACCGTCCTTCCCTGCTTTCTTCCAATGGATGCCAGCCGGTGGTTGTCAACAATTATGATGTACAGCTAAGATCAGTAAACCAACCTTCCCAACGTATTTGCACGTCGGTATTTACACCACAGGTAACTATTAAAAATAAAGGCGCACAAAATCTGACCTCTTTGCAGATTAATGTAAAGATTGATGACGGTCCTGTAACCACTTATCAATGGACAGGCTCTGTTTCTACATTTAGCCTGGCAACCATCAATCTGAATAATCTGAACGTTGCTCCGGGTAATCATACACTAACGGTATACATTGCTAACCCAAGCAACAACACTGACCAGGATAGAAGCAATGATACGCTTCAATTAAGCTTTGACTATTTTCCGCCGGTTACTGATATAACGGAAAGTTTTGAGAACCTCTATTTCCCTCCACAAGGATGGGACGTGGTAAATAATGATAACGCTATTACATGGCAACGTGTGAACGGTATTGCCAAAACAGGCAATGCCAGCGTTAAGATGGATAATTTGAATTATGGCCACGTAGGAGAAATGGATGATCTGCGCATGCCTTCTATAAATATTCCTGCCAGCTTGGATTCTGCTTTCTTAACCTTTGAACTTGCAGCTGCAACCTTTACGGATACGAACCGGCAAAACAACAATTGGGATACGCTGCAGGTGTTGATCAGCACTGATTGCGGACAAACCTATACCAGCTTGTATAAGAAGTGGGGGAAAACATTGGTAACTGCTCCACCAACTCAAGGTGATTTTATTCCCTACTCCACACAATGGAGGAAGGAGTCTGTCAACCTTGCTGATTACATTGGGAAGAATGATCTCATCATCGCTTTCAGAAATACTACCGGCTTTGAAAACAATATTTACCTTGATGATATTAACCTCCGGAAAGTAATTGTCAACCCCAATGTAAAAGAGCAGGGATTTGTGCTAACACCGAATCCTACAAACGGAGTCTTTACGCTGCAATTTTATCCGCAACCCAACAATTTAAAAGCAATACAGGTGTTTAATAGTGTCGGTCAGAAAATTTTTGAAACCGTATTTGCAAATGGCCAGGGTTATAATAATTACCAGATTGATTTGAGCCAGTATCAAAAAGGCGTGTATATGGTTACTGCCATTTTTGAAGATAAGATGTTGACGAAGAAGATTATTAAGCTCTAAACGTACAAAAACTTCCGCTGAGTCAGCGCCTAAACAAAAACCCGCTGCGTCTCTGCGTGAAAATTTTCTTCCTCTAAATTGCACAAGTTCATCTTTGATAAAATTACTTCAACAAAAAAAGCTTCTGCGAGAAGCTTTTTTGTTCATGGGAATATTGGACTGCTATTATGAGAAATCTTTCTGCTTATTTTTCTACTGGTTCGGCTTCGGAACACAAGCCTGTTGTGGGATCTAAAATTCTTCCTGAGAATTGAATCCCCTTAATGGCTAATGAATTTAACGTGTTCTGCCTGTATGGTTCCTGCAACCACTGAATTTTTAAGTAATATCTGCGTATATGAGCGTTCTGTC
>JAGIAB010000261.1:235-4950 GCA_017745135.1 Flavisolibacter sp. | reverse complement strand
GAATACAGGTTGTGCTTCTTCAAAATTTCATTGAACTCACGAATGTAGGCCGGCAAATCCTGTACATCCACCGCGGTATCTTCAATCACCGGGACAGCTTTTTCGTCACCGGGCAAATTGGCAAGCAAGCCTAAACCTGCTTTACGAAGCGTCCATATTTTTTTACAATCCGCACCAAATAGCAATGGAAAATGATAACCCAATCCTGCTGCCCTCATTTCTCCTTCAACCATCTTTGCTACTTCAATAATTTCTTCCCTGGTTTCTCTTGTAAATTCAACGACAAGAATGGCACCGGGATCACCCTGAACAAAGAAACGGTTCTTCTGCTGTTCAATATTATTTTTCGTGCATTCTAAAATATAATGATCGATCAATTCACTTGCACTCGGATTGTATTTTAATGCAATGAGGTTTGCATGAAGCGATTCGTCAATGCTATTGAAATGCACACATAATAAGCCTAACTCTTTGGGTGGAAGTGGAACAACATTCAATTTGATTTCAGTAATGAAAGCCAATGTTCCTTCCGAACCAGCGATGAGATTACAAAAATTAAAATCAGACCCACCAGCAGTGAAAGGTGCTGATTCCAATAAAATATCAACGGCGTAACCGGTGTTACGGCGTTCCACTGTTTTCTTTGGAAATTCTTTCCTGATCTCAACCCCGTTCTCGTAATTGCTTAAAACACTCCGAACTGTTTTATAGATTTTTGCTTCAAGTGTATCACCTTCGCACTTTGCATGGAATTCATCAATGCTCAATGCTTTAAATTCTGTTTCGCTCCCATCACTCAATAAAGCTTTTACTTCCAGCAAATGTTCACGTGTGCTTCTATAAACAACTGAATTCGATCCGCAGGAATTATTTCCTACCATTCCACCAATCATCGCACGGTTAGCAGTGGAAGTTTCAGGACCGAATAAGAAACCATGCGGTTTTAAAAAAATATTGAGTTCATCACGAACGACACCCGGTTGCACACGAACCCATTTCTCCTCCTTATTAAACTCCAGGATTTTTGTGAAGTGTTTGGACACATCTACTACAATGCCATCTCCCACTACCTGTCCTGCCAGCGAAGTACCTGCCGTTCGCGGGATGAGCGATGTTTTTTCTGCACGGGCAAATTGTATCAACCTTTTAAGATCATCAACTGATTTTGGGATGGCCACAGCCAAAGGAAGTTCACGATAAGCCGAGGCATCGGTGGCATAAAGAAGCCGCATCGTATCGTCGAAAAATAAATCGCCTTCCAATTGGCGGCTTAATTGCTGTAGCTTGTCTTTAATTTTTCCAGGATTCGTTTTCAAAGTGGCTAAATATAAATCGTTCTGGTTTTTTGACAAAAACAGAAAATTGAACATTCTATCATAGCCAAAGTGCCTGTCCGATACAATTTAACCGGAACAGGCACTTCATTTAAATTATTGCTGTTTAAAATTTATTGCACAACCCTGATGGTTTGTGCTCCATGATATGAATGGATCTCTCCATTATACATAGCATCTGCACTCACAGGTCCTTGCTTAAATTGTCCTAATGAAACGGCACGAACCGCATAATAATACCGGTGTTTTGCTGCATAAGCATTCACAAAGAAGTTAATGCGATCATCACGTACATCCAGGGCTACAGGCGTTGATTCATTTTTGATCCAGTCCATTCCCGGAATTTCTTTTGTCCTTGGATTTTCAATTTCAAAGCCAGCAGGCAACAGATCAGTTAAAACAATATTTTCAATTGGAGAATTGTATGCACTTTCCAAAGTCAGTTCCACAACAACCAAATCGTTTTGTTTGAAGGTTGTTCCAGCGATCGGATTTCCAAACCGGTCAAAGAAACGTCTTCGCACTTTAATATAATTGTCTTCTTCTTTGTAGGCTCCTGTTGAACTAATACCTTCTGCCACCCAGGTATAATACAAACGTCCATTGCCTTTTGTTACCACTTCCACTGAATTTGATTTCAGCAAATCACTGCTGCCCTTCCAATCACCATCCACCGTAGCTACCGTTTTACCGTTCACTTTAATTTCGGCCGTTACATTTGACTTGCCCTCCATTCTTGCGATTTTACCCAAAGCCAAAAATGAAAATGCAGCTTCCTGGGTATTGATCCACGGATCTTTTTTCAAACGATCAGCAACATGTTTGCTCATAACAGGAATTTGTGCATTACCCGGATCAACATCAACCAGGGTGTTTAAAGCAATGGCTTCATCCCGCAAAGCACTGTAAAAACTTCCGCCGGTTTCCTGCACCGCTTCTTCCCCGCTGAATGAATTCGGAAGCATTTGCGTGTACGAACGCTTATCGCCTGAAACAGCATAAGCCGCAGACAATAAATATTTGCTATCCAATGCGAGTAATTCCTGGTTCGCTTTGTAGTAATTCATCACTGCAACATCACTTCTTCCCGCAATGGACAACACATACAAACTATACGCAACTTCTTTCGGCGCAATCTTCTTATTTTGATTGCGGTTGTAATAGTAGCTAATGGTTTCTTTTGTTTTCAATCGTTTTGCCAGGTAAGAAAGCATGGTCTCGATCAAACTATTGTCCACATCAAATCCTGCTTTTCTTGCTTCAAGCAGGAAATGTGCGGCATAAACCGTCGTCCACCAGCTCTCCGTTCCTTCTCCATCCCAAAGCGTAACGGCACCGGTGTATAACTGGCGCATTTTTATTTTGCGAATGGCTTCCATCACATTCGAATTCGCATTTTGCTTGCTGTCATTTTTTAATCCCATGGCATCAGCAAAATCGCCGTAATACAATTGAGGGAAGGCTGCAGAAACCGTTTGCTCCGTGCAACCATAAGGATACTGAACCAGGAATTTTAGCTGTTTATAAATTTCTGCAACCGGTGAGCGGCTGATCACTAAATCATATTTAAAGCTTCCGGCAAGAAAATCATTTTGGGCAATGTTGATCCTTTGCGTTGTGCCGCCAACCACCGATCCACTACCGGATATTTTTTGCAGAGTTGAAGGAGGCCGAACAGAGATCTCTGTTTCTTCCTTGAACTTCTCACCCAGTGCGTTGACGTTGATGGTGATCTTAGCAACATTTACAGTTGGATCGGCAACCACCTGGAAAATTGTTCTTCCTTCACTATTTGGGTTGATAGCAATGGTTTGTGCATTTGAACCCAAAACCTTTACTGGTCCGCTTACAGAAACACTGGCCTGGCCATTGGCAACTTTGTTAGTTGTGTTGGTAATTGTTACAGGAACAGTTACTGTATCACCCGGGCTTATAAACCTTGGCAAAGCGCTGCTCAGCACAATGGGGTCGGCAACGGTTGTTGTGTTTTCTGATGAACCAAATTTTTCATCCTTGAAAGCAACAGCCATCAATCGTATTTGCCCATTGAATTGAGGAACATCAAATTCAAATTCGGCTACACCACTTCCATTTGCTTTTTTCAATCCGCTCCAGTATGACATGATCTTAAATCTCTTTGCCGGCATCGGGTTCACTCGTTTATCCAAACTCAATTCACCATCACCACCTGTACTGCTTAATCTTCCTCTCAGTTCAGGGAACAACAAAGGATACATATCAAAAGCCGTCACCTGCAAGGCTTTCTTTTGATAATAATAACTGTATGGATCAGGAGTTTTGAAATCCGTAACCTGCAATACGCCATTATCAACCGCAGCAAGCGTCACATAACTTCCGGGAATTGCTTTTACCCGCACTTTTTGATGCGTATTGGAACGTGATGATTTTTGCGCCGTGATCTCCACAGGAATTTTTCTTCCCTTCTCCTCTACTTTGATATTCTGAAATCCATGTGCTACCGTCAATGGAATTCCTGAAATTTCATGCGGCTTGATCAATGTTGCTGTTACGTACACATTCGGAACGTATTCGCTTGCAAGCTTCAGATCAATGGTAGCCAGTTTCTTTGAAACATCTACATATTGATAAGATAACACATGATCGGTTTCAATAGTCACCAGCATTTTTCCACTGAACGGAGTTTTAAATGTAAGCCTGGCATTATCGCCACTGTTGTAAGAAGCTTTATCCAGTTCAATATCAATATTGCCTTCTGTATTCACTTCAAACGAAGTGTTGTCAGCACCCCAGGAACCATAGCTGTAAAAACGTTTGCTTACATAAGCGTTGGCACCCGGACGATACACTCTTATTTCATAATTGCCGGGAGAACGCGGCACATAACTGTAAAAAGTATTCTCGCTAACAGTGACTTGATTATCGGACATCACTTTATCTTCCTGCTGGGAGTTGTACGTAAAATAACTTCCGCTGCGACTGAGCACGGTGCGGTATTCGTGCTTAATCACCTGCACTCTTGCAGCGGCTGAGGATACGTCACCATCCTTATTCAAGGAAACCAATAAAAACTTCACAGGCTGATTTAACGAATAATAGTAGTAACCATCGTCCTTAATTCCGTTGAAGGTGTTTTGAGTATAGATGTCAGTTGAAACCACCCTGCTTACCGGTCTCCCTGTTTCGTCAAATACAGTTGTGTAAAAATTAGCTTGCAATAAACCGGTGTTTGAATACAAAGAGGGAACAGTATAATCAACCGTTGCATTACCATTGGCATCAGTTGTTCCCTCGCGAACATCCTTATCAAAAAATTGCTTTTGGTTTTCAAGAGTAAAGTTGTAACCGGCAAATTTCTTTGAAGAAAATTGTTTTTGTCTTACCTGTATCTCTGTCTCATAC
>JAGIAB010000261.1:0-225 GCA_017745135.1 Flavisolibacter sp. | reverse complement strand
AGCTGCAGGCGGTCCAAAAAAATTCACTGCATTAATTTGCAGGGAAGCATTGTCATTCGGTTGCAAGTATGGTTTATTCAGTTTTGCAGATACTTTAATTCTGTCCGGAACAAATTCCTCCACCTGGAAATTTTTTGTACCCAGCAAAACGTCGTTGGAACTATACAACTCTAAAGAATAACTACCGGTAATTGCCGACGTTGAAATATCAAGGCTGCCATCGGT
>JAGIAB010000260.1 GCA_017745135.1 Flavisolibacter sp. | reverse complement strand
CCGCATACCACTCCCGCATTTGAAAAAGAAACTAAGGGCCTGAATGCCATTATTGAAAAGGGCCACAAGTTTGATGCAATGACGCAGGAGCTTCACCATGTTGATGTAAGCGAACCGATTGTAACCGGCAATGCCTTTGCTTTTAAACTGACCATGGACATCACCATGAAAGAAAGAAGCAGGGAAACCTGGGAAGAAATTTGTGTTTATACAGTAAAGGACGGAAAAATTATTTCAGAACAATTCTTTTTATGAACGTTGAGCAGGCTAAAATGAAAAAACCAATTGCCACTATTTTACTTTTATTAGTCCCGGCCGTGCTGATAGTAACCGGGTTTTATTATGAAAAAGATATTTTCTATTCCCTCGGCGCCGTCGTTTTGATCTTTTACATCATAATGACCGTGATTGAAAGGTTCCGGAGCGGGAAGGAAAGATAAACAATACAATCATCATCCCAAAAACATTGCAATGCGGTTCAACTTTTCTCCTTTTCCCGAACTTTTAACCGAACGATTGTTATTACGGCAATTGAACGTGAAAGATGAAAAAGAAATATTTGAGCTTCGATCCAATGATATTGTCAATAAATATCTCGATCGTCCAAAAGCAAGATCAATGAAAGATGCAGAGGAATTCATCAACAAAATCAATTTCGGCATCAACAATCACCAGTCGTTCTTTTGGGCTATTTGTTTCCGTGATGAACCCAAACTAATAGGAACAATTTGTTTGTGGAATTTTTCGGAAGAAGAAAACAAAGCAGAGATTGGGTACGAGCTGTTGCCACCCTTCCACGGCAAAGGAATTATGCAGGAGGCCTTTTCAAAGGTTACAGAATTTGGGTTTGAAACCCTGCAACTCACCACCATTGAAGCATGGACGGCAGGACAGAATGAAAACTCCATTAAGCTGCTGGAGCGAAATCATTTTAAAAGAGACTTTGAACAGGAAAACAAAATTGACAGGGCAAAGGAAGGCCCGGACACCGTTATTTATTCGTTGTCAAAAACCAACTACTTAAATAGCCGGTCTTAATTTGTTGATTACCGTGCAAGGCTGGCATTGACCTTCTGCTTTACCGGTATAGATAAACTGGTATTTGCTCAATTGCATTAACTCTACCAATTTGGAAGCGCTAACTCCATATTTCAAATAAACTTCGCGGATCTCTTTTCTCGACATCCCCATTTTTTCGGCCAGTAAAGTTTCAGATTGTTTGTCGGCAGGCGATAAAGCCAACGCTTTTTTGGGAGTAGAACTCTTCATAGGTATTTTGGATTTGAAGCGCCAAATTAATCAGCAGAAAAGACTTCTCATAGCGAATATTGCCAAAAGATATTCAGTACAAGTTTTCACCTACACCAGCTTAAAGAACTATTTACAACACAAACCGGCAAAGCCATGCCAACAGGTAAGGCTTAGCACCGTATTTGCAAGAATTAACCGACATCAATAAACAGGTATGGAAATTTATGATTGCATCATTGTAGGCGGCGGCCCGGCCGGACTGAACGCAGCCATTGTGCTTGGCCGATGCCGCAGAAAAGTTTTGGTCTTTGATACAGAGCAATACCGCAACCGTTATTCTCACGGCGTACACAACTATCTTACAAGAGATGATATTCTTCCGCAGGAGTTTTTGCAACTGTGCCATAAAGAACTGGAAAAATATTCGGTTCAAAGAATCCGGAAAAAAGTTGTCAATGCTAAAAAAAACGAAGAAGATGTTTTTGCAGTGAAA
Organism: Flavisolibacter sp.; assembly: GCA_017745135.1. Lineage (GTDB taxonomy): Bacteria > Bacteroidota > Bacteroidia > Chitinophagales > Chitinophagaceae > Flavisolibacter. Next base: position 3,215 of record JAGIAB010000260.1, on the reverse strand, counting down.
GATGAAAGCGGCACGGTTTACTATTCAAAAAAATTATTGATTGCAACCGGCCTTTCCGATACGCTTCCCGATATTGAAGGTTTCAGAGAGTTTTACGGCAAATCGGTTTTTCACTGTCCCTATTGCGATGGATGGGAAGTGCGTGATAAAAAAATTGGGGTATATGCACGAGATAAAGAAGGCTGGGAACTGGCGCTGGCACTGAAATGCTGGAGCGACAACGTAAGCTTATATACCGATGGAAAGAATAAAATAAAACCTTTTCAGAAAGAATATCTGGACTCAAATCAGATTCCCATTATAGCAACTCCCATTTTAAAACTGCAGGGAGAAAACGGCCAATTGCAAAAGATCATTTTCAAAAATGGAGAAGAACGGGACTGCGATGCCCTGTTTTTTGTAAATGGCTATACGCAGCAATGCAATATTGCCGAAGCTTTTGGTTGCGAAGTGAACAAAAAAGGTGTGATTGTTACCAACCGTTTACAGCAAACAAACATCCAGGGATTGTACGTTGCCGGCGATGCCTCAAAAGATATGCATTTTGTGGTGGTGGCAGGAGCTGAAGGTGCAAAAGCAGGAGTTACGATTAATAAGGAACTGCAGAAGGAGGTTTATGAAAAAAAGTTGAAAGAAATTACTGTTTGATTATTTCTGCGGAGCAATGCCCGGCCTGTACGAATTAAAATACCAGGAGCCATCAATTTCCTTCACTATATTTTCAATCTGGCGATCGATTTTATCGTGAGTAATATCATAATCCTGTTTCAAACTGCTTCCAAAGAAGAAAGCAACGGTTTGGTACATTCTTGCACTTAACCCGCCGCGGTAATCCTTAATAATCTCGTAGCAATTATTATTAGTTTGCCGGTTGATCAGCTTCATCAAAACCTTGCCCTGGTAAACCGAAAGATTGGAAAGCGGGTCGGAGAATTGTTTTTTCAAATCCTTTTCCCTCGATTTAATGTATTTCTTTCTTTCGGCTTTGTTCATCCCCTGCATATGCGCATTCACATCATTGATGACATAACCGGCTGTAATGGCATAAGGATAAGTAACATACACTGCATTGCGAAGACGGTTGTATTCATCAAGGATCCTGGCCATTTTATCGTAAGAACCATTGGTGATGTACACCATTTGCATGTCGCTGTAAGGAATCCATTCGTTCTCGTAATAAACGGTCTTGACCATGATGGTATCATGTGGCCCCCATTTTGGATCAGGAACAGTTTGCGCCCCGGCCTTATCCGTAAAGCCGAATAGAAAAACTGAAATAACTATAAAGGAAAACAGGCGGCGCATATCTAAAAATACGAATCAAAAAATCCCTATCAAAGAGACAGGCAATTTATTGAAAACGCTGTTTAGAAAGGCTTAAAGTTGGGAGATTAAGGTTAAGGTTTAGAGAAGAAACCGATAGATCAAACGGCCACCTCTCCCACTTCTTTCTTCTTCACTCCCTGCTCCCTGTTCAATATTCTCTTCTTTTCCCTGCGGTGCACGGCACTAATGAAGAAACCGATAATCAAAAGAATGGTACCACCCCAAACAAGGTTAATGAAAGGGAATTTATAGGCTTTTAAAGTAACGTATTTCAAAATGGCATTCGATTCCTTGATCCCCAGTTGGGCCTCATTTCCCTGTACTTTTTGCAGTTGCAACACCAGGCTCTCCGACATCACGGTATCCGGATAAGGAAATGCACCTCCATCCTGGTTTACCAGTAAGGCATTGGTAGTGTAGCTGGTAGCATTTTTTGACATCACTTTAATGGAAGCAACCGAAACGCTGTCGTTTGGTCCCAACTGGAAGCCCGGAACGTTTCTTCCCGATTTTATATCCTCTAATACCAGGTAACCATTCGAGTAAAAAGTTGTATCGCCTACATGCAAATCAATGGGTTTGAAGGAAGCTGTGTCTTTTGCTGTCTCAGGATTGGGCAAAGACGTGATGTAGGTGAACACGTCATAATTCCAGTAATGTTTGGCATCAGGATTGGCCATTAATCCCGTATTGCCCTTGTAGTTGACAAAAGCATTGGGTTTTAATGTGAATTGCTCCTTGCCATCCTTCGTTTCAAAGTGAAGATTATAAAACCATAAAGGCTTTTTAGGATGGGTAGAATCTTTGTCATACGTCACCCAGTATTGACCCATGTCGGTTTTCATGCCCTGGATAAGGGTTACATTCTCACCCGGATTTTCGGTACTGCCTTCACCAAAGAATGCAGGAATACCTCCACGGTAAAGAGAAAGTACTTCCTTCTTTGAAGAAGAGATCAAAATACCCAACAGCATCATGGCAAAGCCAAGGTGGGCAATAGCCCCTCCTGCTTTTTTAAGATTGCCTTTAATTCCGGTGAAAATATAAGAGGCATTAGCAATTAAAGAATATACAGAAGCAACAACGGCAATCCAGATCGCCGCCATGTAGCCAAGACCTTTCTCATCGTAATTGATATTGCCAAATGCAAGAATCAAGGCGCCGACAGCTAGTCCGGCAATGGTAGGCCAAACCAGGCTCTTTAAAAATTTCTTACCGGTGGCTTTGTATTTGAGGTACATTCCAAACGCGGTGAACGCACCTAAAATAATCGCCACAAAAATTTGTATACGGTTATAGGAATAGGCAGAATCTTCCCCCGTAGCCAAAGGCTTAAACAAACTTTCTTCGCTGCTGAACAAGGCAACAATTTTATTGAACACAGGAATGGAGGTCATTCCAATGATCAACAATGCAGAGAGAAACAAAATCAGCGATCCAACAAACATCCAGAACTCTCTTGACGAGGTTTCTTCTTCTTTTGCAACAAAAGGAATTTGCTTATACCTGCTTATGAACAAAACAAAAGCCGGCAACATGAAAATGAGGAGGAGAATTCTTAAATGCCATTTTGTAATTCCTTCGCCGGTAAAGGCATGCACGGATGTATCCTGCAGATCCCCGCTCCGGGTTAAATAAGTGGAATACAAAACAAACAGGAAGCAAAGAATTAAAAACAAATTCGTGGTTCGCAATGCGTTTCCTGTATGTCGATAAATCAACAAGGTATGAATGCCGGCCACCAATACCAACCAGGGAACCAAGGATGCATTTTCAACCGGGTCCCATGCCCAATATCCGCCGAAGTTCAGTGATTCGTAAGCCCATGCCGCACCCATCATAATTCCCAATCCCAAAATACCTGCAGAAAACAGCGACCAGGATAGAGC
>JAGIAB010000025.1:5257-16600 GCA_017745135.1 Flavisolibacter sp. | reverse complement strand
CCTCTTGACCGGCTTTAGGTCGGGAACGTTGTGGTCATCCACCGGGGTGGGGACGGCGACAATAAAGAACCGGGCCTCCCGAAGCACTTCCAGCGAGTCGGTAAAGGTAATGTCGCAGCCTTCAAAGGCTTCTTTCTCCAGTTCATTGCTGGGATCCAGGCCCTGCTTCATCATTTCAATGCGCCTGCTGCTGATGTCAAAACCAATGACTGAAAGTTTCCGGGCAAATTCCAGAGCAATGGGCAGACCCACATAGCCCAGTCCAATCACTGCCAGCTTTGCTTTTTTGTCGAGTAAGTCCTGGTACATGGATATATTAATTGCCTGCAAATATATTAGCCTATGCTTATTGAACAAGCATAAATGAATTTAATTACGCCAATCTGAAAAGGCTGTACTTATATAAAGGCACTCACCATTCATATTATTCAAAAACAGCTCAATCAACAAATTCTCCGTTCATCCTAAATCCTTCTCCTGCTCCCTGGCTTTGTGTAACCTGGTTTTATTGTCTGTCGTCCTACACTGCAAATACTTAACCTAAAAAACTTTTTTATGAAACGTTTATTTTTTGTGAGCCTTGCAGTATGCCTGATCAGCCTTTCCTCTTCCGCCTCTGAAAAAAATGTCCCTTCCGTTTTGAAATCATTCTATAAAACATTTCATAATGCGCAAAACGTAAACTGGACTGAAGTTGACAATATGGTACGGATTGGCTTCATATTGAATGGCCGTTCTCAATATGCTTATTATGACAATGAGGAATTGGTAGTAATAGCAACTGAAATTAAAACCGACGAATTGCCCAAAACATTACAAGACCAGCTAACCGATTACAAGGGAGTGGTAACACAGGTATATGAGATGAACAAAAACAATGAAAAAGAGTATTGTGTTGTGTTAGATAATTCTTCCAAACATATTGTACTGAAGGGAAAGACCAAGCTAAGCGTTTACCTGGAAGAAAAGAAGTAAGAATCGAAGGCCCGGAGTAAAATACTTCGGGCTTTGACTTCTGCGGACTGATATTCAAATCCGGAATGCAATTACTCTTGAAAAATTAATTTGACCGCTCAGGTGATTCCATATTGAAAATGTTAGACTCTTCTTTTTTTCGAACACCAAAATTGTAGCGCAGATTCAAACCAAAACGACGCGTATCACCCTGCCGCACACCGTTTGCATGTATGGAACCCTGGTCAATAATAAACTCATTTTTATTGGTTTTTAAAATGTCGTTTCCGCTTATAGTGATCGTAAGCTTTTGTTTCATGAACTGGCGATTAATACTTGCATTCAAAGCTCCAAAATTACTCAGCTCATAAAAGCCTTGCTGGCCTTTCAATCGTATATACCCATTCAGACTTAGCTGCGAACGTTTATCCAGTTTCAAAAGGTGATAGGTAAAAAAAGTCCATGTACCCTTTTTATAAGAAAATGGTTTGCCTTCGTATAGTCCCTCGTAAAAATTATAATTGTATTGTCCTCCTACAACAAAGAAATAGCGGCCACCCGGAGGAATGGCTCCCAAACCACGCAGGTACCATTCTTTATTCTTTCCCAAATTATCATAAGTGCGATAAGATTGCTTTCTGCTCGTATCCGCTGAATAAATCACCTGGTTAAAAATATCCTTCGTATTATTCACGCCAACCGCTAATAGTGGTCTTTCATCAACACTAATGTTTGCCTCATAATTGGTAGTGAATTGCGGACGCAACCGCGGATTCCCAATTTCTGTGAGATACTGATCTACATATCTTGGAAAGGGATTGAGTTGTTCGTACACAGGTCTCGCAATCGTTCTTCGTGCAACCAGGTAACTTCTTAATTCATAGCCGGCAATCGTCATTACTTTTTTGCTTAAATAAACATAGGGAAAAAGATCAGTGCGATGCAGAGTGAAAGAAGTATCAAAGGGAATGATCTGATCGCCATTCATATTGGTATTTTCCAGCCGTGCACCGGTTTTCAAAACAATGTTCTTACCAAATGTTTTTGAAGCCTGCAGGTAGGCTGCATTAATGTTTTCGGTGTAATGAAAAGTATTGGTACGAGTAAGGTCCTTTGCAGAACCTGAGCCTGAATTTCTAAAATACTCGGCTTCACTTTTAAATTTCAGCAAAGAAGCTTTTACTCCTGTTTCAATGGTTAACCGGTGCTGTAATTTCTTTCTAAGATCAGAGGTAAATGTAAATTGGTTGCGATCGTTATCGGGAGATCCAAATCCGCCCGTTATAAAATTGGAAGATGAAAAAATATTGTACACCTGGCTTCCTCTATTACGGTCATAAGCATAATAAAAATCGTTTGACCACTCAGAAACGGAATCCAATTTTCTTATAAAACTAATTCCATTACTAAACCGCAAATAGTTACCGCTATTATTCACCGTATTCAGGGTACTGGAAATGAGTTCACCATTACTGATCTTTTGTATCTGGTTTTTATTATCAGATGAATTATCGGATGTCTGATAATTAATACTTCCGGCAAAATCAACAAACCATTTTGCTCCCATCGAATCGGAAATTCCATAGCTGGTGAAATAATTGGAAGCTGTATATTTCGTTCCGGCATTTTGTTGAAGAACAGAATCAATAGCAAACAATCGGTCGGTTTTTATTTGCTCAAAATTGTTTCTACGGTTATAATTTAAATTGAGATAGGAACTTTTTCTGCCCGTGTTATTGTTCAGATTCAGTCCTGCAAACTGATTACCATATTCTCCCTGCTGAAAGCCTGTAACAACACTTCCCGTTAAACCCAACTTCACTCCTTTTTTCAAAATGATATTGATAATTCCCCCATTTCCCGATGCATCGTATTTGGCAGAAGGTGTTCGCAGGATCTCAATTCTTGAAATGGCATTCGGTGGAAGATTTTTGAGCATGGTAGCAACATCTGCCGTGCTCATTTTCATTTCCCGCCCGTTGATATAAATGCGTGCAGGACTTAAGCTACTCAGGTAAACATTTCCGTCCTGGTCAACAAAAACACCAGGTGTCTTTTCCAAAATTTCGTAAGCATTGGTAGAAGCGGCAGCAATCGGTTCAGGGTCTACAATGGTTTTATCATCTTCCTGCCGGGTGAAAGGTTTTGTGGCGGTAACCACAACTGTATTCAAACGGTTGGAAAGAGGCTGCAGAGAAAAAGAAAAGGTTTCATTTTCTTTTTTGACCGTGATGGTTCTTTCAAGTGGTTGATAGTTCACTGATGAGACACGGGTCAGATAAATTTGTCCCTGTTGCAATTGAAAAAAAGCAAGACCACTGCTATCGGAAATTTTCTCAATCTTATTATTGGTATCTGCCGCTGAGATAACAACTACTGTTGCAAAAGGTAGGGGTTCGTTTTTAGAAGTAATAATCCTGAATTGAACGTTCGTGATTTGTGCATTGGCACATGCAAAACTTATGATGGAGAAAAATAAAAGCAGAAGGCGGATCAACGACATAGGTTGTAAAAGTAAAAGCAGTTGGTGTCCGTCACACCGCCTTTAACAATATGTTTGAAAGATTACTATTGACGAGTGATAAATAAAAGCCGTTCAGCAATTGAACGGCCCGGGAAGTTTGGTTTTGTTTGTTTATCTTTTTGTGGTGTCTTTTTTATTGGCAGAAGTATCACCCACGGTAACTTTTACTGTAGTAGCGTTGGGCATCATTCGTGCCCTCATCGCCATTACGTCTTTTTGATCAACGAAGCCCCAATGCTCAACGGCTTTACCATCGCGAAATCTTACAATATCCACTCCTGACGTAGTAAATGGCTGGTTAGGAGCAAAGCCCATGGAACTGTCTAAAGCTGTGCCTGTCCACTTGTTCCAGGTGTACACATAATCTCCGCTGGCAACATCGTTTATAATTTCAATCTTCAGATCCTTCACATGGTTATGCATCTGCGCCAACATTCCTTTAATGCTGTCTCCATTGGTTACATCTCCATAAGGGCCACCGTGGTCAACTGCATCCTGTGCAATGGAAGAGAGTTTAGTCGTATCCCCGGTTTCTATACCATTAAAAATATCCCGCGATGTAGAAATATTTTTGTTGTTGCCTGAATTGCCGGTGTTATTGCAGGCAATTAAAAAACAACCAACGAATGCTGCTACAGCAAATAAGATTTTTTTCATGATGATTCCAGTTTTAAAGATGATTCGAAGAAGTTGATTGAGGGTACAATCGTTTTCGAAGAGATGGTCATTAAAACTATTTCATCTTTAGAAAACAAAAAAATCCGCCTTGCAATTACAAGACGGATCCTGATGTTGTCACTTATTTATCTGCGTCCACGGGAATTGCCTTTCGATGTGCCCCCTCCTCTTCCTCCTGATGAAGAACGGCTATTGCTACTGCCTGCTGACCTTGAACTGCTGCTGCGTCCACTGGCCGCAGTTCTTTTTGCTGAAGAACTGCCTCCACGCCCATTTTCACCACGGGGCGAACCAGAAGATTTGGACTGACTACCTCTTTGATTGTTAGCGATTGATTTTGTGCGATTGCCGGTTTCATTTCTCCCGGCAGACCGTGTACGACTGCTGCTAACGGGCTCTAATTCTTTTTCCCGGTTTGCTTTTTCTTTTACCCTGCCGGCAGACCTGCCTCTTGATGAAGCGGGGGCCAAACCGGCACTGCCGGGGGTTTCTGCTTCTTCATTCACTCCCATCACTGCAAGATTGGTTAACAGGTCATCGGCTTCGTATTCTTCGTTCAGGGTTTGTTCCAATTGCCTGGCGATTTGTTCCATGCCTAATTCCCTGGCAAAGGTGCGGGCCGTTCCATAACCGCAAATTTCATAGTGCTCCACTTTTTGGGCACTGGCAATAATAGCAGCATCCAAAGCCTCCGGCGAAATATCCGTATTCATGATCTTTTCGCCTTCTTCAATAATTCCCTTCATGCCTTTGCACACATGCTTTCCGCCTCCGAATATTCCCAAAATTCCTTTCTTCTTTCCATTCGATTCTTCTCCGCCTTTTTGTACCTCCTTCATGACCTTTTCCAACCTTACCTTGTGTTGTTCGGTAACTTTCAGATGCTCCGACAGAGCTCTTTTTAAATCAGGATTGTTGGCTTTGTCAATCATTTTGGGCAAAGCCTCCAGGATCTGGTCTTCTACAGACTGCAAATCCTCTATTTCGTGTTTGAGGAGATCCCGTAGATCATTCATCTTTTCCATAATTGCTTTTTGATTAGTATGAAAAAAACTGTGCCGTGCTAATCAGGGTATTCATCGGAGCCCATTACCCAAATGAAGGATTGCAGGTCAATGTAGTCCTGCGGCTTCAGGTCACTGGTATCCTTACGCACCTGTTCTGCAAAACCCAGGAGACTTTTATAGGTCTCCCAATTGGGCCTGGAACGGTATTGAAAATCGAACCGGTATTTTTCAGCGGCAATTTGGGTGACGCGGGGCTTCAAAAAGAGATGCTCCTGCGGATTGGCAATGAACCCGAACACGGTTTGCAAGGGCCAGGTATGAACCCTGGTTTGTTTCCGTGGCAACCCCGAGATCACCTCGGAGAAATTGTTGAAACGTTCTTCAAGGGAGTTTCTGCCATAAACATATTCATAAAGTCCATGTGCAAAGGCCTTAGCGCCGTTAGCAGGCTTAACAGCATCACGCAACGCCATTTTCTCAAAGGAAAATAAAAGATTGGTGCGGCTTTCTATCCGAACCGCTGCGAGGGCTATTTCAGAATATTTCTTGGCCAGTAAAAGGTGTTCGTATTCTCTTCTATTTAATTCCTGTTGAAACTGGAAATGAGCATTCAGCTTATACTGCCGCTCCCAGGAAATGTAAGTAGGATCGGAATATCCTTTTTTGAAATAGTACAGGAATTTTTTCCGGCAACGGAGTCTCGCTTTTTCAATGGGATCTTTCTTTGATAAAAAACCTACCGGCATGTGTTGTTTTTCTGCAACACATAAAATATTGCGCCAGCCGGAACGAACATGAGATTTATGAGAAAATTCATTCTATATTTAATCCGCCTATAAATTTTATACAATGAGAACAGTTAAGGACATCCTGGAAAGCAAAGCCAAATCTTTCAATATTGTGAGTTCGCATACTTTGGTGATCGATGCACTTAGTATGCTGAATGCAGTCAACCTAAGCTACCTGATCGTAATGGACGACAATCAATACAAAGGCATTTTCAGCGAAAGGGATTACAGCCGTAATGTGATCTTAAAAGGACGTACTAGTCAGTCTTCTACCGTACAGGAAGTTATGACCAGCGATCTTCCAACAGTGCATTTGGATCAAACAGTAGAACATTGTATGAAGACAATGATCTTAAATAAAACAAGATACCTGCTGGCATTTGATATTGACAACCAGTTTGCCGGCGTCATTACCATTCATGACCTGTTAAGAGAGGTGATTGCAAATAAAGAAGAGATTTTTGATACCGACACTGCACACGAACTCCTGAACCAGGATGAAGGCGGCTATATTTATTAAACAGGATTGATCCGGCATTTACTTTCTCTAAAAAATTTTCATCAAACAAATCTTCGTTATCACAAGTTTAACTTTTGCAATTTCTGCAATTGAATAAATGGCTCTTGTGAAATTCAATTTTTAAAAAACTGCTTTCAAAAGCATTTTTGATTCAATAAACATTTGAATCAATGAAAACTATTTTGCAAAAACTTTCCGTCCTTCTTTTTGTTTTGGTCTCGGTAAAGGCAAAAAGCCAGCTACCAAATTCTCCCAAAAATTTTCCTGAAGCGTTTGCAGGTGTTGAATGGAATAGTCTCAGCGGACTTACGGGCATCAGCTATGAACGCTATATTTTTCAACAGCAAAAATGGGTGATTGGAGCCAAGGCATCGCATGCCTTTACTTACCAATTAGGGAATGCTTCTTTATTTGGAACGAATGGACAACAAACCGCTTCTTTTAATTCAGTGACAGCCACTGTACATAAATTTTTCCGGCCAGATAACCGCGGCATTTTTCTTTGTTCAGAATTGGGTGTCGGCTCAAGAAAAAACATTTCGTATGAAGTTGAATACACTACTCTATTCACAGCTTTTGAAGCAGGATTTGGCTTTCAGTTCCGTGCAGGCAACAAACTGGCTATCCGATGGACAAACACGTTAACCTTCGCTGGCCATGCCGGAATAACCATGACAAAATTGTCGATTGGTTTTTGATGTAATAAAACGTACTTCCCTTTACAGAAGAAGCCCCTCCTAATCGTACACATATTTTGGCAGTAATTTTTTTTTGCCTATCTTTTAATTGTCAAATTGACGATTAAAGCAAGCTTTTATGAGAGAGAAATGTTTTCTTCTGTTATTCATTCTTTTCACAACGGTATTTTCTTTTGCCCAACAACCCGCCCCTGTCAAAGTTGATGGAGGGTTGATACAGGGAAGTTTTGAAGATGGACTTACTATTTATAAAGGCATTCCGTTTGCTGCGCCGCCTGTTGGCGATTTGCGATGGAAAGCTCCGCAAGCAGTTATTCCATGGCAAGGTGTAAAACAGACTACCAAGTTTGCGCCGGGTCCTATGCAAGGAGGTAATCCTCCATCAGGAAAAAGCGAAGATTGTTTATACCTGAATGTTTGGTCTCCGGCAAAATCAGCAAAAGATAAACTACCGGTTTTAGTATGGATATATGGTGGCGGCTTTAACGCCGGTGCCACTTCTGAAACAACGTACAGTGGAGAAAAACTGGCAAAGAAAGGCGTGGTACTGGTAAGCATCGCCTACCGTGTAGGCCAGCTCGGATTTTTAGCGCATCCTGAACTGAGTGCAGAAAACCCCAATCATGTTTCAGGTAATTATGGATTGCTGGACATGATAGCCGGCTTGAAATGGATTCAAAAAAACATTGCTGCATTCGGCGGCGACCCCAACAAAGTGACCATCTTCGGAGAATCTGCCGGAGGCATTGCAGTTAGCATGTTGTGTGCATCACCTTTGGCCAAAGGGTTGTTTCATGGTGCCATTTCGCAGAGTGGCGGTTCATTTGGTCCACCGCGACAGACCACTTTTCCGGGAGAAAATTTAAAACGTCTTAAAAATGCAGAAGCTGCAGGTGAAGCTTATGCAAAGAATGCAGGATATGCTTCCATTGCCGAATTAAGAAAGTTAGATGCCGACAAGCTTCCTGCGGTACGCGGATTGGCATGGCCCATCATCGATGGATGGGTAATTCCTGATGATCAATACAAACTCTACGAAGCAAAAAAATATAATGATGTACCGATCCTGGTCGGTTACAATTCAGATGAAGGCGCCAGTTTTTCTCCACCTAAAACTCCCGACGAGTATATCACTGGTGTAAAGAATCGTTACGGCCGGTTTTCGGATGATTTGATCAAAGCCTATCCTGTAGAAACGAACAATGTTCCCAAGACAGCAAGAGACCTTGCCCGCGATGCTGCCTTTGGCTGGCATACCTGGAGCTGGGCAAGATTGCAGGCAAATACCGGCAAATCAAAAGTGTTTTATTATTATTTCGATCAGCACCCTGATTATCCGGAAGGCTCACCACGTTACGGCTATGGCTCACCGCATGGACAGGAGGTAGCCTATGTTTTTGAACAATTAAATGCATCCAATCCGCAACTCACTAAATCAGATTTTGAGATATCGGATGCTATGGGCACCTACTGGACAAACTTTGCTAAGTATGGACATCCTAATGGCAATGGCGTTCCTCAATGGCCTGCCTTCAGTGATGGCAATCCTGTAGTCCTATATTTTAATCAAACAGCCCATACCGGACCGGTGCCAAGTGCAGAATCACTCAAAGTATTGGATGCTTATTTCAAATGGAGAAGAACACCTGAAGGTGAAGCATGGGCGAAATAATTTTCAACTTTCAATTAGTATTTATTACACCATCCCTTAATGCAAAATTTTTCAATAAAACGATTGCACGGCTTGTTGCCAAACTATCACTCTCATTCTTTACAACTAAACATACATTTATCATTTTTAACCTGCTTTATTAGACAATTTATGAAAAGAACGATTCTTGGTCTTGCTGCTATCATTTCCAACGGTAGCTACTCATTTTCAGCATTCAATTTATCATAGTCGTAATAAGTCGTTCGATAACATTACTTATCTTCCCCTTTAATCCAAATACTAATGAACTTGCTCCGTTTAAAAACTTATCTGCTTGTTATTGTATCCGTTTCGCTGCAACTGTTGGTGTCCTGTTCTTACGTTGCTTCTACCGATAACGAAGTTCAAAAAGATTCTCCAGGTGTTGCCGTTCTTTTAGTAGATACCGACCACCCAATAAGTAAGGTGGATGAAAATATTTATGGACAATTCCTGGAACATATCAACCACTCTGTAATTGATGGATTGTATGCCGAACAGGTGCAGGGACAGGGATTTGAAGGAAAAGATTTTGAAACTCATTGGAAAAGCGTAGAAAAAAATGGGAAGGTCACACTTGAGGATATCAATTTTCAAAAAGGATTAAAAAGTATTCGCCTCTCTCCTTCCAATGGCACTGCCGGTGTTCAGCAGCAACGTTTGTATGTAAAAAAGGACGTAGCGTACAATGGTTCATTATGGGTGCAGGGAGAAAGCGGAAAGCCGGAATTGCAATTGCGTGTTGTTGATAAAAACAATAATGAAATTTCTAAAGCTTCACTTTCTTTTTCCGGTAACGAATGGCAGGAAGTAAAATTTCAGTTCACTCCTTCTAAAACAGATACTGCTGCTGTATTGGAAATTATTGCTTCAGGCACTGGTTCTCTTTTGATTGATTTCATTTCCATCATGACTGCAGATTCAAGAAGCAATGGAAAATTCCGTCCTGACCTTTTGGAATCATTAAAGGGATTGAAGCCAACCTTTATCCGCTGGCCCGGTGGTTCGTTTGCTTCCACCTACAAATGGCAGGATGGCATTGGTCCTGCTGTTTCCCGTGTGTATCATCCCAATGTAATGTGGGGTGGTTATGCAGACTACTACGGTTTCGGAACAGATGAATTTCTTGAAATGTGTCGTCAACTGGGATCCGATCCAATGATTGTACTGGCTGCTCCATCAACCAAGGCCGAAGATGTTGAATATGCCATGAACTGGGTTCGTTACTTAATTGATCCACCTACGACACAATGGGGAAAGCTGCGGGCTGCTAACGGTCATCCGCAGCCTTACCGTATTCCTTATATACAGATCGATAATGAACCGATGAACAATGGTTTTACCCCGGAGAGCTATGCAGAAATTGTAAACGTTTACGGAAGCCAGTTGCGAAAAATTGCTCCCGGTTCCAGGATCGTTGCCTGCGGACAAAAGCGTTCGAATGATTTGAACTGGAGTCAGAAAGTAATTGACATTGCAGGAAATAATTTCGACATTCTTGGCTGCCATAATTATGAATACGAACCGGAGAATTTTGCATCCGGCGTACAACGCATCTCCGATTATCTTACCAAGCTTGATCATTTCATTCGTAATTCTTCACATCCTGCTATTAAGGTTGCGGTACTGGAATGGAGTCTTTGCCGTTCCTACGACTGGCGTGCCGGATTGCATGCAGCAGGAAGCCTGATTGCTTACGAACGTTTGAGCCCTTCTATCGATATGACATGTCCTGCACTGCTCATGCGCAATACAACCGACAATCCGGAGTGGCGTGCCTTTATTTATCATGACCATGTTTCCTGGTTCCCTGGTTCGGGGTATGTGGTTGAAAAATTGTTCCGTGATCATTATGCTCCTGTGCAACTGGCCTCCACTTCAGGTACTGTTAAAGACATTCAAAAACGATCTACTTTCTTTGACACCGTATCGCAAATGAAACCAGTAGACTGGACACCCGAAACGATCGATGCCATTGCAACAAAGAGTGCGGATGGAAAACGTGTAGTGATAAAAGCTGTGAATTATAAAGGCGTATCCAACACCTTACTGGTGCGGCTGCAAGGTTCTTCAATCGCTGACGGCGCAACGGTTAAAACCTATACAATGCGTGCCGGTTTAGATGATGCTCCGTCAATGGAACATCCGGATGCCATCAAGCCTGTTGAAGGAACGGTATCATTCGCAAAAGACATGAGTTTTAAGATGGAACCTTATTCGGTGCTGGTAATTGAAGTAACAGCCAAATAAACAAAACGCAAATGATTTAGTAGTTTCTCAGTTTATATATTTCAACCTCACCCCAACAAATCCACTGATGTTATGAGAGTCGCCCAACCCTCTCCAAACTAATTCGCGAAGCACCGCTTCCCTTCTCCTCAAGGAGAAGGTGGCCGCAGGCCGGATGAGGTGAAGAGGGGTGGCAGTTTCTCCTAAAATCGGAGAATAAGTTGGGGTGAGGTTGAAGGAAATTGAGACACTACC
>JAGIAB010000025.1:0-5248 GCA_017745135.1 Flavisolibacter sp. | reverse complement strand
GGGAAGCGGTGCTTCGCGAATTAGTTTGGAGAGGGGCAGCAGAGTCTCCGAAAATCAGGGAAACAAAGGGGTGAGGTTGAAAGAAATTGAAACATGATTCAACAATTCTAATTAAAACAGAAACATGAATAGAACCATTAAATTAACAGCACTGTTACTTATAGGTGCAACTGCTGCCTTAACAGGCTGCTTTCAGAATCAATCCCTGTCATCCAACACCTCTGACCAAACAACTGTATGCAACCCGGTAAATCTTAGTTACCGTTTTTGTCTGGATACGCCTTCACGCCGTGAAGCTGCCGATCCAACCATGGTTGTTTACAAAGATGAATACTATTTGTTCGCTTCCAAGTCCGGTGGTTACTTTCATTCAAAAGATATGATCACCTGGGATCTTATCAAGACAAACGATCTTCCACTGGAGGACTATGCGCCTACTGCTTTGGTTATGGACGATGCCATTTACTTTATGGCATCAGCCGGTGCTCCGGTAAAGATTTATAAAAGCACGGATCCAAAATCAGGCAAATGGGAGGTAGTAAATGCTTCTTTCCCGATAGGAATGATTGACCCCGACCTGTTTCTTGATGATGATAACCGGTTATACTTTTATTATGGATGCTCCAACATCAATCCTATTTATGCCGTTGAACTGGATAGAAAAACCTTCAATCCAATAGGCAAACCTGTAGAATTGTTTAACAGTGATAAAATAAATCACGGGTGGGAACGGAAAGCAGACTACAACGACGACCTGAAAGAAAGTCCGTGGATTGAAGGATCGTGGATGACAAAACGCAACGGAAAATATTACCTGCAATATTCTGCTCCGGGAACCGAGTTTAAAAGTTACAGTGATGGATTGTACGAATCTGATAAACCTCTTGGACCTTTTACATTAGCCAAACACAATCCCATTTCCTACAAGCCGGAAGGCTTTGCTGCCAGTGCAGGGCATGGAAGCACTTTCCAGGATAAATATGGCAATTACTGGCATATCGCTACTATGACCATTTCGCAAAAGCATATGTTTGAACGCAGGCTTGGCATCTTCCCTACTTTTTTTGATGCCGATGGAGAAATGTATGTGTACACCGGCTTTGGTGATTTTCCTTACAAATTACCTACGAAAAAAATCAACGGACCCGAAGAACTTTTTCCCGGGTGGATGCTGCTTTCTTACAACAAGCCAGTTGAAGTTTCTTCTGAACTGCCCAATCATCCAAAAAGCTATGCTGCCGATGAAGAGATACGTACCTACTGGAGTGCTCAAACAGGAAACAAGGGCGAATGGATCTCCATGGATTTAGAAAAAGTTAGTACAGTAAATGCTGTTCAAATTAATTATGCCGAAAACGATATGAACCTGTTTGGCCGTGTAGATGGAATTTATTACCAGTACCTGCTGGAGTATTCCACCGACAATAAAACCTGGAAAACCCTGGTAGACAAAACAAAGAATACGGTGGATGCATCGCATGATTACATTGAATTAAAAACACCGGTGGAAGCCCGTTACATCAGGTTAACCAATCACCGTATGCCCAGCGGAACCTTTGCACTGGCAGGCTTGCGTGTGTTTGGCAATGCAGGAGGTAAGGCGCCGTCTGTTGCAGACAATTTAAATGCTGAGCGCCAAACCGATCACACTTCGGTAAAACTGAGTTGGACAAAATCGCCAGACGCTATTGGATATAACATCCGCTATGGCGCATCAAAAGATAAATTGTATCACACCTACCAGGTATTGGGAGGCGAATCGATTTCCATCAATAGCCTTAACAGCAAACAGAAATATTATTTTACTGTTGATGCTTTTAATGAAAGCGGAGTAACAAAGGGAGAAAAGGTTGTGGAGGTTGAATAAGATATTCATTACCGGGCCGGCGCCTTTTGGTCCGGCCCGGTAAATTCTATTGGGTTTTTATTTCTCTTAATATTATGGAAGAATGTGTTACTTGTCGTTGAATAAAAAAAGGTTCATTAAAACCGGCAACCCTTATAAAAAGTTAGTTTGGCAACTGCCACCGCTGTAAGCTGCCGACTTATCGCTGTTTTAGGTTTGTCTGTTTATTTTATGCTGTCGGTGTGTTATAAAAAGTAAAACTGCCATTACGCCAATTGAAACAAGTGAAGCGTTTAGTGTCCCTAAATGCAAACCGCCTTTGTCAATCGGTTTTGTAAGAAAGTCGCCAAATGTTGCTCCGAATGGTCTTGTAAAAACGAAAGCAATCCAAAACAAAACGATGTGATTGATTTTTGTGAGATAGTGAAGTAATACAACAACAAGAATAACTCCCCCCGTTACAAAAGCACCTTGCAGATAACTTAGTCCGAAATAGTCGCCAAGAAAATCGCCGAAAGCTGTACCTAAGCTGTTGGAAAACAGGATTGCCGTCCAATAAAAAACTTCTTTCTGCTTGTCAACAATAGGATACACCTCAAGGTTTTTGTATTTGCGAAACCACAAAAACAAGGTGAGAAGCAAACAACTCACAAGCAGAATGCTTCCTGCAGTATAACCAAGATGCAGCGTTCTGTCAATATAATCAGAAATCTCTGTGCCCAAGGTGGTAGTGCCGACAATGACCAACCAGTAAACAACAGGAATATATTTTTTAACAGCAAGCTGTGTAAACAACACGACAAAGAAAAAAGCAAAAGTTACTGCTATGCCGATTGTATAGCCAAGGTTCAACGTCATGGAAATAAAATCGCCAAGCGTTTCGCCAAGTGTTGTGGCGACTATTTTCATGAGCCAAAATATCAAAGTAATTTTGGCAACCTTGTTTTGCTGTTTACTTGTCATGCAAATTGAGAAATTACTTTACAAGCGTGCCATTCCTCTATAAATGATCTCTTTCTTTTACGCCATTATTGATGCTCTTCTCAGGCTTTGCGTGTTGGCTACACCGACAACCGAATTTAAGAAAGATTAAATCAATAAGGAAGTCGCCAATGTTGTTGGCAGCCTAACACAATCATAGCCTCAACACCAACAACAATGTGAATACCGTGAATACACCTTACGCACTTCAAAAATCCGTTTTCATTGACTTTTATCAATGGCTTTTACTGCCTTATATCAATGCCGGGGGAGATTGGTGTGGCTACCTTTGAAACACAAAGAACAATTCATTTCGATTAATAAGATGTCTTGTAAAATGCCAGCACGAATTGGATCAGGATAAAGTAAATGAATTCATTAATTAACTACAAAAAAAAGGATGTAATCATGAGTAAAAAATTAGAAAATAAAGTGGCGATTATTACGGGAGGCGCACGTGGTATGGGTGCATCGCACGCCAAGCGATTTGTTGCCGAAGGAGCTAAAGTGGTAATTACTGATATTTTGGAGAAAGAAGGTAAAGCCGTAGCAGATGAATTGGGTGAGAATGCCCTTTTTATAAAACACGATGTAACAAAGTGGGATGAGTGGCAAAACGTGGTATCCACCGCTGAATCTAAATTTGGACCGGTGAATATTTTAGTGAATAATGCCGGTATTGGATTTGTGAAGCTTATTGAAGAAATCACCGAGGAAGAATACCGAAAAACAGTTGACATTAACCAGGTAAGTGTGTTCCTTGGAATGAAAGCAGTGGTATCGTCTATGAAGAAGACAAAGAACGGTTCTATCGTTAATATTTCTTCTGTAGCCGGTTTGCTTGCGCTTCCTCAATACCTATAGTGCCTCTAAGTTTGCCGTGCGGGGCATGACCAAGGTAGGCGCTTTGGAATTTGCCGATTACGGTATCCGCGTAAACTCTGTACACCCCGGGTTGATTGATACCCCAATGACCCAGGACGAAAACAACGCCGCTTCGCTGGCGGAATTTGCGAAGGCAATCCCGCTGAAACGTGCAGCAAGGCCGGAAGAAGTGACCAACCTGGTTTTATACCTGGCTTCCGATGATTCAAGTTATAGTACAGGTTCTGAGTTTGTGATTGATGGTGGAAGCAGCCCGTTTTAAAACACAAGCATAAGATGATTTCAGGCAGTTTTTTGACCCTGCCTGCTAAAAACATAGTTTACAGCTCGATGAAAATGGGGCTGTTTTTTTGATGGAGAGGATGTGAGATAACTTAATTCACAGATGTACATTAAGACTGAAAACAACAACACTGGAATACTTACTCATAAGTGCACGAAACGCCGTATAAAAGTTATCAAAAGACATGAGTTGGAAAGGTGTTCGCAGAGGCGGACACCCGGCACCAAAGGAAAAAGTTAGTTGTGCAACTGCCACCAATGTTAGGTACGGAGATTATTCGGAAAGAACTTTTTTAATAATCTTTTTCGTTGAGTCTGGCACTTGTCTAAATGCTTCTTTAATTGTTTCTGCTGCCTTTCTTTCACTTTCGTCTTTTTCGGTTTTTATTACGGAGTATTCTTCACTTAATCTTGTATCTAAATTGTAAAGTGATAAAGTTGGTTTTCCAGCTAAAACAGAAACTTTTGAAAAGTATTTGTTTATCTTATCACTTCCTAAGAAATACGCGAAGTAAATACTGTAAATAGTGTCCTGAATGCCATTTATGACTGTATCTCTTTTACGCACCGAAAAAGCATCTAGATCGAAGTCGTTTGGATCTTTAAATTCAGACTCAAGCCTATCAAAGCCTATTCGAATATAGTTTTCGTCTTCGTTTACAAAGTATTTCATTACACGGTGATTCGCTTCCACGTTTGCAAAGTGCTTCTTGTGATCTTCCTCTTGTATGATACGGTGAGATAGTGCAATTACACAAAATAATGTCAGACAAAACGTAATTATAAAAGCAGTGTTCTTTTTTCCTTTCATCACTTTCGATATCCAGAATGCACCTACAGCGATAACCATACAAACAGCACTATTAAATGCAGATAACAAGCAAACAACCCTAATTCCCAGTATAAAATCGACTTGTGCATCGAAAATAAATAAGAGGACAAAGGATAAAATAAACGCAATTACATACAATAGTATGGCCCGTTTAATGACTGTCATTTCATTACCGCTAACAATAAATATACGCATGTTTTCCTCCTTACAAAACCGCGAGCACATCAACACACTATAGTTTTCAAACTGAAAGATCATAAGCAATAGACAGCAGTATCTTAGTTTATACATTGCAACCTCACCCCAACTTATTCTCCAATTTTCGGAAACTCTGCCGCCCCTCTCCACGTGGAGAGGGGTTGGATGACTCTTATAACATTAGAGGATTTGTTGGGGTGAGGTTGCAATGTATAAACTAAGAT
>JAGIAB010000259.1 GCA_017745135.1 Flavisolibacter sp. | reverse complement strand
TGAATAGTGTTTGCATGCGATCGTCAGTTTAGCTTGAAATAATAAGGGCTAATGTAATTTTTTATTTTCAAAAACAAACGCCGTAAATTTTATAGTTGTGATTTTTTTTCACACTTGTTGAAATGAATTCGTTTTATACTGTTCTTTTGTAAATATTTTCACTCCTTAAAAAAACTAACGATGAACCGAAAATTAAGAATGGGCATGGTAGGCGGAGGCCCCGGTGCTTTTATCGGCGCTATTCACAGAATGGCTGCTATCATGGACGGAGAGATAGAACTGGTAGCAGGCGCCTTTAGTTCCGATCCGCAAAAATCAAAACAAGCCGGCGAGCAATTGAATCTCGATCCTCAACGAGTGTATCCTTCTTACGAGGAAATGATCAAAAAAGAAGCAGCTCTTCCGGAGGATAAAAAAATTGATGTAGTGGCTATTGTTACGCCTAATCACGTGCATTTTGCCCCCACCAAGCTGGCATTGGAAAATGGATTTCACGTGGTGCTGGATAAACCAATGACATTCGATTCAAAAGAAGCGAAAGAATTAAAAAGCATTATTGAAAAATCAGGAAAATATTTTTGCCTCACGCATACCTACACCGGCTATCCAATGGTGAAAGAAGCAAGAGAATATGTAAAGAATGGAAAGCTGGGTGCCATTAGAAAAATTTTTGTGACGTATCCTCAAGGCTGGCTCAGTAATTTATTAGAAGGTGCTGATAACAAACAAGCCGATTGGCGAACTGATCCTTCCCGCAGCGGCAAGGCAGGGGTTATGGGTGATATTGGAACACATGCATTTAACCTGGCTGAATACATTACGGGTTTACAGGTAACAAAAGTTTGTGCCGACATTAATATTGTTGTGAAAGGTAGAAAGCTGGACGATGATGGCTCTGTGCTGTTGAAATTCAACAATGGTGCAAGCGGCGTTTTAATGGCTTCTCAAATTATGGCAGGCGAAGAAAACGATTTAACCATTCAGGTGTACGGCGAGAAAGGCGGAGTGGAATGGAAACACACAGACCCAAATACGCTTTTAGTAAAATGGCTGGATGCACCGGCACAAATACTTCGTGCAGGTACAGGTTATTTAAGTGATGTTGCAAAACACAATACAAGAACACCGGCTGGTCACCCTGAAGGATACATTGAAGCCTTTGCCAACCACTACCGCAATTTTGCATTGTGTGTGAAGGCTTCTATCGATGGAGTGAAACCAAAACCGGAATGGCTGGACTTCCCCGGTGTTGAAGACGGTGTTCGCGGAATGGCGTTTATTGATAATGTGATTGAAAGCGGCAAGAGCGAGACGAAGTGGACGGAGTTTGTAGTGTAGGTCCCAGAGGTCGGAGGTTAGAAGTCAGAGGTCCGAGGTGTACTTTATTAAATGAGTTCTTTAAATAAGAGGGATGCTTGTGTAGTGATCTGAATTATACTATCATCTTTCGTTGTGTCACTCACTGCATCGTTCTGTAATTCTATTGGGCATTGTTGAAGTGTCATTACTGATTTGAAGATTTCTTTAAGGCTGCAATCAGGTGCTGATCCCGATAGCTATCGGGATCAGCATGACAAGCAAGAGAACTTTAATTTCAAAAACTCTAATAATTTGAAGTTGCTTACAAACAGTGTAACCTCTTGCTTGTCATCCCGAGGCATGAGGGAACTAATTCTTGCGCTTTGCTGAATGGTCAATAAATAATGACTCTTCGAATTATGACGATAAGAATTACCGAACGTACAATCCCGATAGCTATCGGGAGCGACGCAAGAGAAAATACATAGTAGTAATGCCGTTTAGGTCATAAAAAATTTTACTTTATTTCCAATTGGGAATTTTAAGGTTTACCGGCGTTCATATACTTAAACAACCAAACCTACCAAACTCAACATTACTTACATTCAGCGTAGTAAGAAAAACCAGACGTTTAAAAAAAAATCATCTGAAACCGGTTACAATTACAATTTGTAGATTTACTAAGCGGTGCAGGCAACCATTTTCCAAGGCATTCGTATACACTTGTAATCTATCTGGATTGGACTTACAAATTCTCATAGCCGGCTGCATACGGAATAATCAGAGGGATCAGAAATTCCTCTATGAAAAGTATTATGGTTACTGCCTTAAAACTGTGTTCCGTTATATTTACCATTATGATAAGGCTGTTGACGTGGTGAATGATGGTTTTGTGAAAGTGTTCCGGAATTTTGAAAAATTCCAGTTCCGGGATATTGAAAACTTGGAAATGGTGCTGATGGGATGGATGCGAATGATCATGATCAACACAGCCATTGATCACTTGCGCAAAAACAATTTTTTGCCTGAAATAGGCGACATCTCTGAAACTACCTGGGCGCAGGAAGATAAAAGCCAGGCTTCGGACCAGGTGCTGATGTATAAAGAACTGGTAAAGCAAATTAAAAAATTGCCCCCATCGTACAGAACTGTTTTCAACCTCTATGTAATTGACGGGCTTACCCACCAGGAAATTGCCAATTTGCTGGGCATTTCTGTGGGTACTTCTAAATCTAATTTATCAAAGGCAAGAGTGATCTTGCAAAAAATTGTAAAGAATAACGACCGGGAAGTGTCGGATGTATGCAGTATGTAAACGACGATATGGACGAACTGTTTAAGAGGGCTGCTGAGAATTACCCGTTGGACACTAACAGTGCCGACTGGAATAAAGTATTGGCTGCTTTGCAAAATGGAACGGAGACCAATACAATTTCTGAAAAGAAAGGAAATAAAAAAGGCCGCTTTTTATGGCTGTTGCTTTTATTGCCTTTGGGTTTCATATGCAACCGTCTTTATTCACCGGGAAGTTTAAGCGAGGAAGCTGTTTCCAAAACCGATATCGAAAATAGCCGTACTTCAACTGAAGGAAAAGATGATAACAACAATAAAGTTCAGAATACAGTTACCTACCATCACACTGCAGCTGACAATAATCCTGTGAACCAGACATCCGATAATCAAAAAGAACCTGGCGGCAAGGAGAGTAGTGTAAATGTTTCCAATCTTTCCGTTCAAACAAAAAAAGAATCTTACTTATCAAAAGCGAATGCTTCACGGAAACCAGGTTATTATTCTGCTTATAATAATGCGTTTTCTTCCAGGGAAAAAGGAGATCAATCTATTGCTAATAATAATTTCATGGCTGAAGAGCAATCTTTTCATAAGAATTATATCTCTGGCATTGCCTCTTATAAAGAACCGTTGAATGAATTTGCAACTTCAGTCAACAAAAAGATGAATCCTTTGTTCCAGTCACCTGAGCAGGAGTTAAAACAAAATATACAGGTTGCAAGAAGAAAGAAATTTTATGCAGGTATAGTGGGAGGTATTGACGCTACTACTGTAAAATTTCAGAAGATTGAAAATACAGGATTTACTTACGGCCTGTTATTCGGTTACCAGGTCAATAAAAAATGGAGCGTTGAAACAGGCGCCTTCCTGGAAAAAAAATATTATTACAGCGATGGTAAATACATAAACACTTCAAAAATTTCTTTGCCGCCAAATACCCGCATCGAAGACGCTTCCGGTGATTGTAAAATGATTGAAGTGCCCATTTCCGTAAAATATAATTTTAGTAGTCGTAAAAATTCGGGCTGGTTCGGTACAGTTGGTACGTCTTCTTATATTATGCAGAAAGAAAACTATACCTACAACTATTATTACGGAACGGTAGGGCCGGTTCCTCACAAAAAAGAGTATAAACATTCTTCGACTAATTTATTTTCTGCATTGAGTATTTCCGGCGGTTATACGCATCGCCTCGGCAATTTTGGTGAGGTTCGAATTGAACCTTATGTAAAACTGCCGGTATCCAAAATGGGTGTTGGGGAATTGCCGTTCTTTAGTACCGGTCTTCAAGTTGGTGTTACCAGAAAATTTTAAGTTCATTTCTTCATTGTTTTTAAAGCAACCTCGCTTAGCAAGTTTCGTATTGAATTGATGGATCAGTTTTTAATGATCGAATCATTGATTACTAATTTGTCTGCGAAGGAATCATTAAAAAAACAATAGTAAAACAGATTGATTATTTCGAAGTATTGAGTGTTGCCCTGGCACCTGATTCAATCTTCTGTATGTCGATAGCAGCATCCCTCTTGAGCGGACGTTAGGAGAACAAAACTATGCTCTTTCAATATGAGATGTTGCAGAAAACCGGATCTCTTTGATTTTTGCTCGTTTCCAGTATTGTTGCGGGTAAAACTATTTCAGCCAGCCATAATAAGCAATTGTTCTGGCGGATACCCATCCTGCTGTTTGATCATTACTGAAAGGAATAAACTCTGGCTGGCAAGAACGTTCATGCACTGCTTTAAGAAACTTGTATCTGTATATAAAATGCAGCACCGGTTCTGCATGATTTATTATATCGATGAAGAGGCGTTGCAGATCAAAGAAAAAAATATTTATACGGCCACAGAAATAGCTACGCTCCTGCCCCTCCGCGGCATTGGCATTTTCGACGAATTTTTCAAAAGCAATTTGTGGAGCAAAAGTTTTCTACCCAATCATAGTTTACGCATTTCGTACGTGCAGGAAGCAAAAAATCTTATTATAAAGAAGGCCGTTGAATTTATTTTCAGAAACCCCTTAGGCAACCTGCTTGATCATTTGCTGATGAAAATTTCTGTTTACAGATGGAATCAAAAAACAAGACAGGACAAATTAAACAAGCAAGGAATCGCGATTAGCATGGATGCTTCAAGGCATTACGCAAAACCGAATCCAGCAGCCTTTCAAAAAAAATTTATGGAAACCTATGAGAAAAAAATATTCAATTTGTTTTGCCGGTATGAAAGCAGAGTTAAAACCGTATTTTAGTTCAAATGAATTCCCTCTCGGTTGTCATAATAACTTATAATGGAGAACGCAATATTGTTGATTGCATCCGGTCAGTGAAGTTGAATTCTGAAGATATTGTTGTTATTGATGCCTGCAGTAA
>JAGIAB010000258.1 GCA_017745135.1 Flavisolibacter sp. | reverse complement strand
GGTGTGGGCTGGAGCCGGACGAAAGCGTTCATCATGGTGGTGATTTTGGTCCATACAGGCAAAGCGAAAGAAAAGATTTATACAGAAAATACGCTGAAGAACTGGTACAAAAAGGATTGGCCTACTATGCATTTGATACACCTGAAGAATTAGACCAAATGCGTATTCGGTTGCGTACCGAAACCAATCCAACTCCTCAATATGATCATTCGGTCAGAATGCAAATGCGTAACTCTTTGAGTTTATCACAGGCAGAAGTTCAGCAATTGCTAAACAATAACACTGCCCATGTAATTCGCATCAACATGCCGGAGAACGAAACCGTTTCATTTACCGACTTGATTCGTGGTGAAGTAAGCTTTGATACCTCAGTTGTAGATGATAAAGTTTTATTGAAGGCTGATGGAATGCCTACTTATCACCTGGCAGTTGTCGTTGACGATCATTTAATGAAGATCACTCATGCTTTTCGTGGTGAAGAATGGCTGCCAAGTGCACCTGTGCATATTTTATTATGGAGGTATTTATTTGGTGAAGAAAACATGCCACAGTGGGCACACCTTCCTTTAATACTTGGCCCCAGCGGAAAGCTCAGCAAACGTGATGGTGCAAAATATGGCTTCCCGGTTTTTGCCATGACATGGAACGATCCTAAAACAGGCGAGGTGACAGAAGGTTTCCGTGAAAGAGGTTTTTTGCCCCAAGCATTTATAAACATGCTTGCGGTGCTGGGATGGAACGATGGTACTGAACAGGAAATTTTTTCACTGGAGGAATTGATTCAAAAATTTTCAATTGAAAAAGTGCATAAAGGCGGAGCTAAATTTGATTTTGAGAAAGCAAAATGGTTCAACCATGAATGGATAAAGAAGTCGCAAGTTTCAAGTTACAAGGAAGGAGTGAAAAAGATTTTTGCAACAAAAGGATTATCCATAGATGATGATAGTTATTTTGAAAAGGTTTTATTACTGGTAAAAGATCGTTGCACATTGCTTTCGGATTTCTGGGAGCAAGCTCATTTCTTTTTTATACCGCCTAAAGAATACAATACAGCACCAATTGCGGCAAAATGGAATGATGATAAAAGAAACTTTTTCAAAAGCTTTTCCACTGCATTAAAAAGCATCGATGGATGGAACGCTACCACACTCGAGGCTAACTTCAAACAGTTAGCAGAACAAGCATCAATTAAACCCGGCGAATTACAACTACCGTTAAGAATTATGTTAGTTGGAGATAAGTTTGGTCCCGGCGTTTTTCATATTGCAGAAGTATTGGGTAAAGAAGAAACGATTAACAGGATTGAATCTGCATTAAATGCATTTAAGTTCTAACCTTGCTTCTCCATTAGTTCCATAACATTCTTCCAATCGGTTTCAGCAAGGGATTGAAGAAATGCAACAGTTTCTTTTTTCAACTGCTTTAATCCGGTTGTATTTTGAACAACATGTTCAGGAGTTCTGATGCCCGGAATAATGGTTGAAATTCCTTTGAAGCTTAAGATGAAACTTAACGCTAATTGTGTTTTGTTGATGTGCTCTTCATTGGCAAGAGGCCATACTTTTTCTTCAAGAACTTTCAATGTTCTTTCAATGATTTCTGTAGTCAAACGAAAACTTCTGTGGTCGTCTTTTTCAAATCTTGTATCAGCGGAAAATTTTCCGGTGAGCAACCCAAACTGCAAAGGCATTCTTGCAATAATCCCATATCCTTTCGTCGCTGCTTTTCTAACAACATCAATTGCCTTTTGATTGATGATGTTGAACACTAATTGAAATCCATCACCCCAATTTCTTTCTAACAGATAATTGGCTTCTGCATCTGGGTGAAACGTATGTAAAGAAAGTCCCCAATACCGTATTTTGCCCTGTTGTTTCAATAGTTCCATAGCCTCGATGCACTCACCTTGCTGAAGATGTTGCATCCGTGCCGAATGCAATTGATAATAATCGATAGCCTCTCTTCTTAATCGCTTCAAACTTTCTTCACAGGCTTTTACAATGTATGCTTTGGAATAATCGAGAACAATCCTTTCATCAATATTGCGGTGACCAACTTTTGTAGCAATTCTTATATTTCTATCTTTTAAAACCCCACCCAGCACTTCTTCAGAATGACCCAATCCATAAAAGTCAGCCGTATCAAAAAAATTAATGCCCGCATCCAGTGCAGCATGAATGGCTTTCTTTGAAGTTTCATCATCAACAACTCCCCATCCTATCGGCACATCTCCAACCCGGGCATTTCCTCCAATAGCCCATGCACCAAAACCAATTTCACTGACCATTAATTCAGTATTTCCGAATTTGCGGTACTGCATAAAGTCATGTAAAGCTGTTGTAAAGTAATTTAAATTTGGCTCTTATGAATGATATAAATAGACCGATCCGCGTTTTGGTAGCAAAGGTTGGACTGGATGGACATGATCGTGGTGCTAAAGTAATAGCCACTGCTTTACGCGATGCCGGAATGGAAGTAATTTATACCGGTCTTCGCCAAACTCCTGAAATGGTAGTGAATGCTGCCTTGCAGGAAGATGTAGATGCGATTGGTATCAGCATACTTTCCGGCGCACACATGACTGTGTTTCCCAAAGTTTTTTCCCTGATGAAAGAAAAAGGATTGGATGATGTATTACTAACCGGAGGCGGTATCATTCCCGAAGAGGATATGAAAGTTTTGCAAGGACAAGGTGTCGGAAAATTGTTTCCACCTGCTACATCAACAATTGAAATTGCAGAGTATATTACAGGTTGGGTAAAGGAACATCGCACATTTTAATCACCCTTATATGTACAACACATTATTAACCTCATTGGAGAATGGCATTTTTATCGTTACCATTAATCGTCCCGATAAATTAAATGCACTGAACAAAGATGTAATGTCTGAATTAAACAATGTGCTAAATGAAATAGAAACCAATCAGGAGATTAAAGCAATCATCATTACCGGTGCGGGAGAAAAAGCATTTATTGCAGGTGCCGATATCAAAGAGTTTGTTGGACTAAGTAATGAAGAAGGAAAAGCTTTGGCAAAAACCGGTCAGGATATTTTTTTACGAATTGAAAATTGCACCAAGCCAATTGTTGCCGCAGTGAATGGATTTGCACTGGGCGGTGGGTGCGAATTAGCAATGGCTTGTCATTTTAGAATAGCAAGTGACAACGCTAAATTTGGTCAACCTGAAGTAAATCTCGGATTGATACCAGGATACGGCGGCACACAACGATTGGTTCAATTGATCGGCAAAGGAAGAGCATTGGAACTACTTATGACCGGCAATATGATTGATGCAAGCATTGCCCTTGATTATGGCCTGGTAAATCATGTCGTTCCACAAGATGATTTACTGGCAAAAGCAAAAATGATCCTTGAACAAATCATTTCCAAAGCGCCTTTAGCGGTTGGCAAATGCATTACTGCTGCCAATGCTGTTTTTTCTAATGAAAATGGTTACGAAATTGAATTAAAATCTTTCGGAGAGTGCTTTAGCACGAACGATATGAAAGAAGGAACTTCTGCCTTTATCGAAAAAAGAAAACCTCTTTTTAAAGGCAATTGATCATCGGTCGTTTTCAGGAAAGATCCGGATTGTTTTTACATACCTGCTCTGGTAATAATCATTAAGCGGAGTAATGGTGACACCGTATTTCTTCCCCGAAGTAGAATGTATAAATTCCAGTTGCTTGTTTTGGTTGGATACGATCAATCCCATATGACCAACAAATTTTTCTGTGCTGTCTGTTCCTGTAAACAAAATCAGGTCGCCTGGTTTTGCATTGTCCGTTGAAATCTCCTTTCCAACATTTGTAAAATCAATGGATGATCGCGGAACAATAATGTTGAAATGAGTGAATACATAGGTAATAAATCCCGAGCAATCAAAACCAACTTTCGGATCAGAGGATGCATACTTGTAGGGCGTACCAATTAATGTTTTTGCAAAATCAACCACCTGCTGCGGATGAACATTTTTTGTATGAATTTGAGAAGCCGGAACTAATACGGAATCTGTTTTCACCGTATCTATAATCAATAGAGCAGAATCTTTTTTTGCTGAATCTGATTTCGCCTGTAAAGTATCAATTGAAACAAGCTGGTCAGAAGGACCTCCCTTTATGTCTGTATCAATCCAAACAAAAACACAAAAGGCAATTGCCAAAACAAATAATCCTATCGTCACAAATTTCCTTTTCATAATGCTTATACCTCATGTTTCAAAAATGAAACCAAAGTCCCCAAACGACGGATTGAGGTAAATCATACCGATCGAAAGACGCTCTTGTCTTTTGTATTTTATCTTTGCGGCACTTAAACCAGAAATATGTCAGAATACAGGATTGAAAAAGATACGATGGGCGAAGTAAAGGTGCCCGCAGATGCTTTTTATGGCGCACAAACCCAACGCAGTATCGATAACTTTAAAATAGCGCAGGACATTAATAAAATGCCGAAAGAAATCATTCGTGCATTTGCTTATTTGAAAAAAGCCGCCGCCATCACCAATTTCGAAGCAGGTGTTTTGCCAAAGGAAAAAATGGAACTGATTTCAAAAGCTTGCGACGAAATTCTGGATGGTAAACTTGACCAATATTTTCCTCTTGTAGTTTGGCAAACCGGCAGCGGCACGCAAAGCAATATGAACGTAAATGAAGTGGTCGCTTACCGCGGACATGTATTAAATGGCGGACAGCTTACCGACAAGGAAAAATTCTTACACCCTAATGATGATGTCAATAAATCACAATCATCAAACGATACGTTCCCAACTGCCATGCATATTGCTGCCTATAAAATGCTGGTGGAAACAACCATTCCCGGAATTGAAAAATTAAGAAATACACTTGCGGAAAAAAGCAAACAATTCATGAATGTGGTCAAGATTGGCCGTACACATTTTATGGATGCCACGCCACTTACACTTGGACAGGAATTCAGTGGATATGTTTGTCAATTGGATCCCGG
>JAGIAB010000257.1 GCA_017745135.1 Flavisolibacter sp. | reverse complement strand
GAACTAAAGTTGAAAGCAAATCACAACCCTGTGGCAGTTGGGCTCAATATTCTTGTCGATGCAAAAGAACTAAAGTTGAAAGCAAATCACAACGTAATTCGCTGGAGGTGTATAACTCCAAGGGATGCAAAAGAACTAAAGTTGAAAGCAAATCACAACAACGATAATGTGTTGGAACTGGCTAACACGGATGCAAAAGAACTAAAGTTGAAAGCAAATCACAACCGGGAATGGGGCTATGATGATTACACAAGATGCAAAAGAACTAAAGTTGAAAGCAAATCACAACTGAGTCCTCCCTCTCCTTCCAAGCTTTTAACGCTCTTCAACTCCTGGGCAGTGCTGCACCTTCACCACTTAAAAAAACTGTTGAATGCAATGAAGTAATGATAATAAACCTGCAGTTGAGCAGAAGAAAAATTACAACCAAGCCACCTTCAGGTGGCTTTATTTTATGAGGACTGTACCAAAAACAAATGATGATGATAAAGGCAGTAAATCATTTATACAACCTGCCAATACCAAATTGATCGCCGGCCTTAACAGCCTTACCATTTTCAAATTGGATCTCTACCATTTTTTCGCTGGCAACACTGTTATGAAATTCATCCTTGAGCGTAGTTAAAATTTTGCGGGTCTTTGGATCGATCACTTCTCCGCTTGAGGGATAAGCATACCGGCCATCTATGCTAAATGTTATCCATCCCGGCATGTCCTGTAATGGAATGGTGGTCAGTTGCTGGTAAGGTGATTTTGCACTGAAAACATGCAGGCGCATATTGTGTCCATCTGCCAGCCATATTTCTTTTTCATCGGGTGTTAATGCAATACCATGACTTGGATTTCCATGCCGCCTTACAGGACCAGGCAACCAACCTTCCACCTCCACACGTGCAAGTTTCTTTTGTGTTTTCAGATCACCGACTTCAAAACCAAGCAGACTGTCGACGGTTACATAAGCCAGTGTTTCTTTACTATCAATTGTAAAGGGACGAACATAATTGGAAAACGGTCCTACTTTATACTCTATGGTATTGGTTTTTGTATTGGCCATATAAAGCCAGGGATTACGAATGTCGCCTAAATACACATAGTTGCCGGAGGGCCCGTGCAAGCTGTTATGCGATTTGATAAAACCATCAATTTTTGCAATAACGTTTCCGGTAGCGCAATCGACTACCATCCAGAATTTCTTTTCAAAAGCAGGGAGGTACATGGTCTTGCCATCAGGTGAAATTGACATGCGGTCGCAACCTCCTTCCATTTCTTTTTCCCAAACAATTTTTCCTGTTGTGAGGTCGATCCGTTGCAGGGTTTCCCAGGTACTGATATAAATACTGTTTAACGGAATGCTTACAGCAATGCCTTTTACATTGGAAGGTGTTTTATCGGGATGATATCCGCTTGTGGGAATTCTTTTGACAAACCTGTGGTTGTTATCCATATCAAATACCAATATACCGTGACCGCCATAGCCAAGATAATCGCGGATGCCGGGAACAGCTACGTATAAATAATGTTTTACGGCAGCAGTAGTTTTTGTTTTTACCTGCGGCGTGAACGAGGTAAATAAATTCAGGAATAAAAAACCCGTGAGCAGTAATTGGAAGAAAGAGCGAATTTTCATTACAAATGTTTTAAACAAGAATTGTCTTTCGAATTTACAGGACTCCATACAACAAACGAAATATTCTTTAGCGCAAATGCACCGGATCGTAACCAAAGCAATACGCACACAACAACTGAAAACAAAATCGGGTTCAGGATTCTCAATTAAAGCAAGCCAGTTTAACGGGGCAAAGTATTTTTGAAGTTTATAAACTGCGATGCCAACATTATCTGCCATTAACTGGCTATTGATTTTTATCGCTGCTTTTGTTATCGGTCTTTCAAAAGCGGGACTTAAAGGAATTGATTTGGTGAACATAGCCATTATGGCCATTGTATTCGGAGGAAAGGCCTCCACCGGCATTGTGTTACCACTGCTTTGCCTGGCAGATGTTTTTGCGGTTATCTATTACCATCGGCATGCACAATGGAAACAATTCTGGAAACTGATACCATGGATCATCATCGGTATTTTGATTGGAGTGTATACGGGCAGGGAATTAAATGAAACTATTTTCAGAAAAGTGATGGCAGTGATCATCATTGTATCGGTAATGATCATGTTATGGACAGAAATCCGTAAGACCATTCGCCTCCCATCCAACCGCTTATTTGCGGCAACGATGGGGTCCATCGCCGGCTTTACTTCCATGCTGGGAAACCTGGCCGGTGCTTATTCCAATCTTTATTTCCTTGCCATGCGCATGCCAAAAAATAATTTTATCGGTACCGCCGCCTGGCTGTTTTTGATCATTAATTTCTTAAAGCTGCCGTTTCAAATCATCTACTGGAAAAACATCGATCTTTCTTCTTTACAAACAGATTTGATATTACTGCCTGCGATGGTGCTTGGATTTTTGTGCGGAATAAAAATCGTAGCCAAAATTAAAGATGAGAGTTACCGCAAAATAGTTATTGCCTTAACCCTTGCAGGGGCTCTCATGATTTTTTTGAAGAGATAGTTATTAAGTCAGCTTCTCCTTTATTTTTCAATAGGAACTTTCTTACCGCACTCAAAAGATTATTTATCTTCCGTGGTTAGTATTTATACCCATTGTATCAATTATCAAAACCAAAGAGCTTATTTATGAAAAGACGGGCTTTTGTCAAATCATCTTTGTTATTAAGTGCTATACCCACTATTCTACCTGAAAGCAGTGGTGCTGCAATCACCAAAAAGAACAAGCAGGAATTTTATGAACTGAGAGTATATACGCTCAAAAACGAAACGCAGGAAAAATTAATTGAAAACTATTTTCAAACAGCAGCCATACCTGCTCTCAACCGCTTAGGCAGTCAGCACGTAGGTGTATTCAAAGAGTTAAAGCCCGAAGGACAGACAAAGATTTATGTATTGATTCCATTTGCTTCGGTTGAAGATTATTTGAAGGTGTATGATAAATTAGCTAAGGATGAAAAATACCAGCAGGCAGCAGCCGCCTATTTAAATGCCCCTGCCAAGGAACCTGCTTATGAACGAATTCAAAGCTCATTGCTAAAAGCATTTACCCATATGCCAAAGCTGGAAGTGCCGGAGAACAAGCCCCGCATTTTTGAATTACGCCGGTATGAAAGTGCCAGCGAAGCTGCCGGTAAAAAGAAAATAGAGATGTTTAATGAAAAAGGTGAGATTGATATTTTTAAAAGAGTGGGATTAACGCCTGTATTTTTCGGCGAAACTTTAATTGGCGAAATGCGGCCCAATTTAACCTACATGTTAACCTTCGATGATATGGCTGAACACGACCGTAACTGGAAGGCGTTTGGTGCGGATGCGCAATGGCAGCAGATAAGGTCGATACCAGAGTATGCAGATTCAAAAATTGTGTCCCGCATTACACGAACTTTTTTGGTTCCTTCGGTAGTGTCGCAGATTTAAAAGTTGCTTGCAATACAAAAGAAGAGTTACATCAAATAATAGAGAGGTGATCGGTAATTTATTTAAGATTAATGATTATGTAGTCGATAGATTACTACTATCATCGTTCGTTGTGTCACTCACTTGTACGTTCTGAACTTTATTCGGTATTATGCAAGTGTTATCACCGAGTGTAAGTTGCTTTTAGAAGTAGGATCAGGTGCTTCGTTACCTCAGCATGACAAGTAAAAGTGTTTGCTGTTTGCCAAACCACTTCAAGGGTTGATGTGTTTAATGTTTTGTAGTTCTCCTACTTGTCATGGTGACGAAGGAACCATCTGTGCGTTATGCTATAATGAATGATTGAAACAGTAAAACACTTTGTAACTTAACAAACATGTATTTATAGTTCCGTAGGAGCGAAACTATGGTAGAAAAAAGAATCATCCAATAAACACACGGCTCCGTAGAGCCTGTCCCGCCTAAGCGGGAAGCCGAACATCTACGAAGGATGAATTGAATGAATGGTTGATAGCAGTAGAAATAGTTATGTAAGCAAGGGTTGTGCGTAGCTTCCCTCTCTCCCGCTTTACGGACATTTAGATAATAAATCAAAATGAGCATTATGCGAATAGAGGAAATAAAATTAATTGGCTTAGCACTGAACGGAAAAACAACTAATGCGAATGGGCAAGCGAATATTGATTGTGGAAACTTATGGCAAGAGTTTGAAAAGGGAAAATATGCAGAAAGGATACCCAACAAATTAACCGGTGAAGTATTGGCAGTGTATCACCAATATGAGGGCGACCATACTAAACCTTATTCTTATTTTATCGGTTGTAAGGTAGCTTCGGACACAGAAGTTCCTCAAGGCTTAGAAACATTGACTATTGCCGCTGGAAATTATCAAACGATTGATGCAAAAGGGAAAATGCCGGATTGCATCATAAATACCTGGAAGAAAATATGGGATTCCAATATTCCAAGATCATATACAATGGATTTTGAAGTTTATGATGAGAAAAGCAAGGATTGGAGCAATGCAGAAGTAAAAGTTTTTCTTGCAATAGAAAATTAGATGCCAATAAAAAAAGGCACCGCTAATAAAACATTGACAAAATCAGGGCGGGCATTTATATTCCTGGCAACATTTTTTCGTTACTAATCTTTTTATGCCATTGCTGGTATTCTTTTAGCTTTTGTGTGCTGGCTGCAACAGCAACCCAATTAGAACCGACTGAAAAAGAATTTCATTGGTTGGTGAGC
This sequence comes from Flavisolibacter sp., assembly GCA_017745135.1. GTDB lineage: Bacteria > Bacteroidota > Bacteroidia > Chitinophagales > Chitinophagaceae > Flavisolibacter. Next base: position 217 of record JAGIAB010000257.1, on the reverse strand, counting down.
TTAACACCAATCAGCGCCAAACAACAAAGACGTAAATTCGTTATTGCCATGCATCGCAAATACTTCAATGTTTTGCGCAATGCGATGGAAACGCTCCGGGTTCAAATCGGCAAACAGGCTACAACTATCTCTAAAGCTAAAGCCGGATAACAAATGGTAACTGAATTTAAATGCAAAATATCAAAACCGGTTATTGACGATTTAAAATTCAGAATAC
>JAGIAB010000256.1 GCA_017745135.1 Flavisolibacter sp. | reverse complement strand
TGTGGGCACCTTAAACTGACGTATTTGCGGATAATTTACCTGCTCCATTTCCTTTGCGTAAGTAGCATCATCATATCCTAACTGATACTCCATATTCGATTGACCAGAGCAAAGCCAAACATCGCCAATCAATATATCTTTCAATGAAATTTTGTTGCTTGCATTAATGTCCATCGTATAAGGGCCTCCTGCTTTCATAGCAGGCAACCATACCGACCATTTGCCATCTGCGTCTGCTTTGATATTGTATTTTTTTCCATGGAAACTGATACTCACTTTTTCGCCCTTAGCAGCCCATCCCCAAACCTTAATTTTGGCATCACGTTGCAGAATCATACTGTCCTGAATGATCTTTGGAAGTCTTACCTGGCTGAATGAGGTTGTAGCAATCAGGAATAAAAAAGGCAGTAAAATGTTTTTTCTTGTACTTACAATATTCATATGACTTGATAGCTCAATTGGATAAATATTTTGCCGGAGATTGAACTCCGTGCATCAAAATGCTATTTACAAATTATCAAAACGATCTGGCACAGCTTCAATCAGTTGCAAACCTTTTGCATCGGATTTCACACCTTCCCTGGGAACATCAATACCTGCAGCCCATACAATAGCATTTAAGAGAAAGCGGCGGTAATTATCATTAAGTAAGGCCGAATGATAATCCATACCTCCATAGATAAGTCCACGTGATAAGCCATCTTCATATGCCCAAGTGATACACCTTGGTTCCACCTTACCCTGGTTTGTTTTTGGCGCTTCCCCCATTAACAAGTCAGTGCGATGGGGATCTTGTGGTATGACCATAAACCTGGAAAATATTTCGTCTTTGTAGGTCCATTTACCTACACCTCTCATTATTGGATGCTTCTTTCCAGATTTAATAGGCGTTACTGTCCACATGCCAAGTGGATTATGCGAATAACCATCCACGAATCCTCCGCCAAACCAGTTTCTGTAAAGATTAGCCGCTCTTTGATGGGTAGCCGCAACAGCCCAATGAAGCACCACTACACCCATACCTGCCTTATGAAGACTATCTACCTGATTCAAATAATCCTGCACTTCTTTAGTGTATGTCCTCCTGTTATCAGGACTTGGAGGAAATAAGGGATCTGTTCTTTCTTTACTGCTTCCTTCAGCGCTGCTCTCAATAATAATTGCCGCTGCATCTTTCATATCATTTATATCAAGCGCTGTTCTTTTATAAATGAAGCGGGTAACAATTTTTACTCCCTTGATATTACTAATGCTGTCAAGACAATGCTGTAATACCAACAAGTCTTTTTCAGTTTCATGCCTCGAAGGTCCTGCATGGTCCTTAATACCTGCCATGAAATAAATCACCTTGGTTGGCACTTCTTTTTGCGCTATTACCTGGCTGGAGAGAAATAACCACAGGCAGCAAAAACAAAATTGTTTCATAACAGTTTTATTATAAAAATTTTTGTCTGTCTTTCTTATTTCTTTTGAGCAATTTGTGGAAGAGCAAATACTACATACCCTTTAGGAACATCTTCTTCTTTCTTTGTTCTATCTAACAAACGTCCTGTGGAGCATACAACGAGATATTGTCTGCCGTTTGCTTCATACATGGCAGGTATACCACTTGGATTGGCACGACCTAAATCATATGACCAAATAGTATTTCCATTGTCTTCATCATACGCATACACTTTACCATCACCACAAATAGCAAAGACAATCCCGGTAGCAGTTACTACCATTCCTTTACGGGCAGAGCCACTTATTTTACCAAGATTTTTACCTCCGGCAATATCATCTTCATTACCAAAAGGCACTTTCCATTTGATGGTTCCTTTGTTTAAATCATATGCTACTACCCATGACCATGGTGGTGCAAGAACATTGGCTGCATCTTCGCCCCAATTATTGGCTTCGATATAAATTGCCTTTGGACCAGTATAGTCAGCAGGATATCCAACTTGTTTCCTGGTAGCAAAAGTGGGAAGGGTAACTCCACCAGAATCTACCACAGGACCATCAATGGTTCTTATCTCATTTCTAAACTGAGCAGCTCCGCCCCGGTTCTGTGGAGCATTACCGCCCCTTCTTTGCGTTAAAAAGGCATAGAGATCATTAACAGTAGCATCATCAAGGTGTGGCATGGCAGGCATTCTACCTTTACCATTATTAATGATTTGTTTAAAGCCTACAGCAGTTACTCTTGAATCTAAACCTACGAGGCTGGAACCAAGACCTGATAATCCATTTCTGTCCGCTCCATGGCAAGCCTGGCAGGCTTGTGTATATACTCCCTGCGCCTGCGCAAGACGGTCTCCTGCAATTGGAGTAATGCGTGGTTGCCGAAGTTTTAAGCGATAAATAGACCCTGTTTCTTTTGTTAGTACATATACCAAACCCTTTTCAGGATTAGCAGCCGTACCACCAAAATTCGCACCGCCGGTAGAACCCGGCATTGCAAAGACTTCGTATTTATCGGAGAGAGGTTGGAATAATCCTGATTTAGCAGCATTAATTCTTTTAATCATCGAGTCCCGCTTCGAAGCTGTATAGTAAGGATTCAAATCAGAAGCGGAAATCACCTGACGATTAAACGCAGGTACTACTGTAGGAAAAGGTTGAGTGGGCCACGATTGCTCAAAAGGCATTTCGCTTTTAGGAACTGGTCTTTCTTCAATTGGCCAAAGTGGTTCACCAGTTACCCTGTCCAATACAAATAAAAATCCGGTTTTTGCAGCAACAGCAACGGCATCTACTTTTTTCCCATTGTGGCTCACCGTTATCAACTGGGGTGCAGCGGTCAGATCATAATCCCAGATATCGTGATGCACCGTTTGAAAATGCCATAAACGTTTTCCTGTTCTTGCATCAAGCGCAAGAATGCAATTACCAAATAAACCAGTTCCCGCTCTATCCGCACCATCATAATCATAAGTAGGCGAACCTAAAGGGTAATAAGCGATCCCTCTTTTTTCATCAACTGAAATTTCACCCCAGGTATTTACTGCACCAACATATTTATAAGCATCCTTTGGCCATGTGTTGTATCCATACTCACCGGGAAGAGGAATAGTATGAAAAACCCATGCAAGTTTACCAGTAATAACATTGTAAGCTCGTAAATGTCCAGGACCATCAAATGGGTTTTCACCCGGTGCAGAACCAACTAAAATCAAATCTTCAAAAATATGGCCCGGTGTAGTAGAAGTCATTCTGCCGAGCGATGAAGTATCACGGTCAAGATGCATTCTCATATCAGTATATCCTTGACCGGATTCACCAAAATCCATAATCGATTTACCTGTATTGGCATCGATAGCCTGCATGGTGTTGTTTAGGAAAATGATGAAGCGCTTTTGCTTTTTATCCTTACTCTGCCAAAAATTAATACCTCTTGCTATAATTCCATTTAAGTTGGAATGAATCCAAATTTCCTTGCCGGTTGTAGCATCAACAGCAACCAGTGAATTGTTCTTAGCCAAAACATACATTACATTGTCTACAATGATGGGGTTGAAACTATAAGTGAGATTATCGCCGGTAGAATAGGAAAAGGCAATTCCAAGGTCTTTGACATTGGCCTTTGTGATCTGCTTCATGTCTACATACTTGGAATGATCGGGACCTCCGCCATAATCTTTCCATTCTTTATGTTCTTGTTCTGCTAAGGGTACAGGTTCAGTTTTTTGGTGTAAAAAAAGACTGCAACCAACGCAAAGCAAAACAATAGCCAAAGCGCATACAAAAGGAAACAAAAGCGGCTTCCTTTTAGAATAATTGTCAGGTATCATAGCAAGCAAAATTTATAATTAGCAATCGATGTTTAACAAGCCTTAGGCAAACATTGCATTATTGAGCAACCAATGTGTACACTTTACCCGTTGTTGTAGGCAAATCATAAACTACAGTTTCTTTTAAGTTAAGCGGTTCAATCGCTGCTTTATCCGAGATAATCGGCGCAGGTGTTTCTTCAACCAGGTAAAATGAATTTGAATTTTTCCCGGTTGCTTTTTTCAATGCAGCACCTGTACTTAATTTCATTTCACCGGGAACACGCAAACGAAGATTACCGCCCAATGTTGATTTGATCACTGCTTTCACAACTTTACCATTTTTCCATTCCATACTTACCAATTGAAAACCTCCAAGGGCACGCAAACCGCCAACGCTGCCGTTTTGCCAAACGTCAGGAAGTGCAGGAAGCAAATGGAGCTCTCCGTTTGCACTTTGCATCAGCATTTCTGTAATACCGGAAGTACAACCAAAATTTCCATCTATCTGGAATGGCGGATGGGCATCAAATAAATTATTGTACGTACCTCCACCGCCACCACCGCGGCCTCCCCTTTGCACAGGCGAAAGTTGATTCTGTATAAGCTTGTAAGCATGATTACCATCGAGTAGCCTTGCCCACCAGTTCACTTTCCATCCCATGCTCCATCCTGTTGATACATCGCCTCTGTGAATAAGCGTGGTTTTAGCAGCACTGTACAACTGTGGTGTACGGTATGGCGATATTTGATTGGAAGGATATAAACCATAGAGATGAGAAATATGACGGTGATTGTCTTTTGGATCGTCAATATCATCGAGCCACTCCTGTAGCTGTCCATACTGACCAATGTGCATTGGCGGAAGACGCTTACGCAGTTGTTTCAGCGTATCAATGAATGCCGCATCTTTTTTCAAAATTTCTGCAGCCCTGATGGTGGAGCTGAATAATTCAAAAACGATTTGGTTGGTCATTGTAACACCGGCGTCAAGTGCAGAGCCCTGGTGTTCTCTTGGTGTGTTTTCCGGCGACTCATCAGGATTTACCACCAGCCAATGATATTTCGGATGCTCTACTAAGAAATCAATATAAAAAGTAGAAGCATTTTTTAGCACAGGATAAGCCGAAGCCAGAAAATTTTTATCTCCACTATATAAATAATGTTCCCAAAGGTGCTGGCTTAACCATCCGCCAACCTGCAAGGTATTTGGAACCAGAGTATCAATCCGCC
>JAGIAB010000255.1:292-5000 GCA_017745135.1 Flavisolibacter sp. | reverse complement strand
CATCTCTGTGAGGATATACTGCAGGAAGCTTATGTAAGATTCTGGAACAATATGGAGAAGGTAAAGGATGATGATACCGCCATCTTTCTGTTGAAGCGTTATACCCGAAATTTATTCCTCGATGAAATGCGTAAGCTCTCCAGGCGGGAAAGCCTGCTGGCCAATCTGGATATGGATGCTACAGCAGCTTCGGCAGAAGAGCTGGCGATAGAAAAAGAAAGATATACAACCATCCAGGCAGCCATCGAAAAACTCCCTGCCCAGCAAAAAAGGATATTCAGGATGCATAAGGAGCAGGCCCTGAGTTACAGGCAGATCTCCGAACAGTTGGGCGTAACCACTGGTACCATCGAAACACAGATGAACCGGGCTTTGAAATTCCTCCGTAAAGAACTGGCAGGCCTGAGCATGAATGATCCTGCATTTAGTTTTGCATTGATCTATTATGCCTTGACTACAAACTGAGAGGGATATAATTACTTTTTCCTATTTTTCCATTATGACAGACCTACCTCCTGGTGAGAGCCAAATTCTATATGTCACAAATTTTCAGGATTTTCTTTCTACTCCATTTACCGGAATGATCAATGCTATTTGTTGGGCTCGTTCACTAACAGGTGACTTTTCCGAGATCGTCGGAAAGGTAGCGTTAAATGGAAATATAACTGTGATTGAGCAAGAAGAATTAGAGGCGCTGGAGTTGAGTGAACAAGGCCAGCTAGCACGTGAGATCCTGCTGACCGACTGGAAGGTATTGAAAGCGCATGGCGCAGCGCCAGTCCTCAATGTGATCACCTGTTATGACCGGGACGATGCCTACCCGTTCTTCCCAACTGATGTGTATTCTTTCCATGTAGATCGTTCTCCGATACCTGTAGACACTATTTTATGCACGTATTATGGGGATCCGAGTGAAATACTGCCCAATGCCCAGGCCCAAAAGAAAGTGCTTATCCCTGAAATTTGGGATGAGCTCAAAAAGCTGTATCATGGAACGGAGGAAGGTTTCGAGGGGTTCTTATGTGATAATTTTTTTGATCTGCACTATCAGGCTGAAGCCAATGCACAACCAATCAGCTTAGGCCAGGGTAATTTATGGAGACTGGCCACTGATCATCCCGGAAATCAGGTTCCTCCTTGTATTCACCGTGCGCCACATGAACGATCCGGTCAAAAGCGATTGTTGATGATCTGCTGAATTATCCCGTTTACAAGGTAATCCTAAAAAGGCTATACAGGATCATTATTTCAAATGTATGGCGTATACCACCCAATACTCGCCTTCTCACCTGGGTATTCATGTGTATTAACCTCGGGGCGCCCATTTATAGATATCTGAATTATAATGCAACATATGTCATATCGCCTTGTCTCTATAACGGTATTCGTTATTTGCAGGCACCCGCGGCGTGAAGGGATAAGATTAATAGAAATCATAAGTACACTTTAATATTTATCAAGTATAGCCTTTAAACAATTGAATCATAAAATGAAAATCATTTTATTTCTTTTTATGTGCGTAGCCATATGCACAACATCCTTTTCGCAAGCAATACTTAAGGGGAAATTGATAGACAGTACGGCAAAAACACCGCTGAGTTTAGCTACCGTAACTGTTTTTAAGGCATCTGATACAGCCATTATCACTTACAGATTAAGTAACCCTGAAGGTGATTTCAAAATTCCTGGTTTACCCTTTGATGTGAATTGCAGGGTGGTAGTTTCGTATAGTGGCTACATAGGGTACAGGAAAGAATTTACTGTTAGAAGCGATCAGCCTGTTTTAGATCTCGGTACTGTTTATATGTCGCCCGCTTCCGTAGCAATGCAAGAAGTGGTTGTATATGCAGAACGGCCACCGGTTGTAATTAAAAAGGATACAGTTGAATTTAATGCCTCTGCTTTCAAAACATTACCCAATGCGCTGGTAGAAGATCTTCTAAAAAAATTACCTGGGGTACAGGTAGATAAAGATGGAAATATCATGGTTAATGGAAAACCTGTTAACAGGATATTGGTTGATGGGAAAACATTTTTTGGTGATGACCCAAAGATGGCTAGCCGTAATTTGCCGTCGCAGGTGATCGATAAAGTGCAGGTAACGGATGATAAAGAAGAGATGTTGCGTAATGGAGATGATAATGCGAACAATGTAGGCAAGGTGATCAATCTCACTTTAAAAAAGGGGATAAAGAAAAGCATGTTCGGTAAAGCCTATGCCGGTGGCGGTGGTGGGCCCCAAGGTGGCCGGTATGAAATGGGAGCTATAGCAAATATTTTCAGGGACACACTTCAGGTAAGTGTAATGGGCTATTCCAATAACCTTAACCGGCCCGGGTTTAGCGTAACTGATATACGGCAAACAATGGGTATCAGCCGTTCAATCGAGACAATGGGAGGGAACTCTAACAATAACAACAATACCAGTAATTTCGGTTCTTCCTTCAGTATCAATGATATCAATTTTGGAGGAGAATCACGGAACGGTGGTATCACAAAAAGTGATGGCATGGGCATTAACATCAATCATTCGCCCAGCAATAAACAATCTATCTACGGTCAATATTTTTATGGTCGTGTTCATACGGATGTGCAAAATGAGAACAGAACCGAGATCTATAAAGAAGATACTGTGATAAATAATTTTTCAAAACAGTACTATTCCGAGATCGGTAATTCGCATGTGTTTGGAGCCGGGGCAAATTTAAAGCCCGACTCTACAATAAACCTCATCATTGGCTTAAACTATGTAATATCCGGAACCAGATCTGAAAAAAATGATGCAAGAAGTGGCGTCAATAATTTTCTTGGAAACTTAAACAACGGTATTGTAAATAGTATAGGTGATCTGAAAACCAACATGTATAGTCATAATATAATGTTCACCAAACTATCCAAAAGTAAGAAAGGGCGACGATTGAATGTTACGCAATACATGGGATGGAGCGAAAGAGACAGAGATGACTATACTAATGCCAGCATTTCATACCAGAAACCTGTTGGCAAAGATACCGTTTACCATCAATTGCGTAATGAATGGGTACCAACCTGGACGGCTAACGTGGCCGGAAATTACAGCGAACCTCTGATCAAAAACTTTTTCTTCAGGCTAGGTGCACGCTACGATTACGAAAAAATGGATGACAAAGTAGGCACGTTTGCCAATAACACAAGTGGCCCTATCAAAGATCTGAGCAGCAGGTTCAGCAGGGAAAGCAATAAATATAGCGTTTCCGGAGGAATTGAATACAGGTATAAAGATTTTACTTTCCGGCCAGGCATACGTTATCAATCGCAAAGATTTGATAACAATGTATACTCATTAAATCAGTCAATAAAACAGGAGCAGCATAATGTTCTTCCACAGTTTGATTTTGTATATAAAAAATTATCGCTTTCGTATAACCGGGATGTTGTGTTACCTTATTACAGCAACCTGATACCGGTATTGAACAATAGCAACCCTTATATGACAAGGTTGGGGAATCCTAATCTTCAACCGGCGTTGCAGGATAGGGTACGTATTACATTGAACACTTTTAGCCCTAAAAGTACTTTGGGTGTATGGTCATGGTTTGAAGCTTCACAATCGAAAAATGTGATAGTAGATAGCATTTCGTTGGATCAGAGTGGCATACAAACAATATACCCCGTAAATGCAAATGGATATACACGTGTTGCGACTAATTTTGGTTTGTATCAGAATAAAAGGAATTCGAAGAATTTTATGATCCCCTGGAATTTTGGTACCTGGACCGAATATGTTCGAAATTATTTTTATTATAACGGAGTTAGAAGCCTGCAAAACAGGTTGAATTGTAATTTCTGGAGTGGCATTGGATTTAATTGGGATGATAAGCTGGAACTTAACCAGGAATACTCTTTTAGTTACCGGTTTGTAACGAATAGTAATGCTGGTTTTGAGGATATCAAAATATTTAGCCAAACAATCGGTACAGAAGTAATAGTCCGTTATATAAAACATGTAATTTTTGATACAAGATTGCGCTTAATTACCAACAATATGTTTGGTGATCCGACATTAAAAAAGATATATCTATGGAATGCAGCAGTAAATTTTACTTTCTTCAAAGATGAAAGAGCAGTATTGAGGATAAGTGCAAATGATATATTGAACCGGGGGAAAAATGTGTACATGTCGCCTAATCAAAATACAGCATTCTTTTATAAGGGAGATGTGCTGGCGCAGTATTTTTTGTCAACATTCACTTATAATCTAAGGCCTGCAGGTGCAAAGAAAACTGCTGCAGGTGGAAAGTGGTCTTTGTTTTAATTTCCTGGCGTGCATAAGTTTTACAAAAACCAAAGCAATGATCATGTTCAGTATAATGGATTAACCAATAACTGTTCAAATTTTGTTGTAGATTGTCTCGAATTGATGGTTAACTTACCTCCCGAATTTGGTAACAAACAAAAAAGCAACCGATACAACACCAGGACGCTGAAATAAAGAAATGTGAAAACATATAAAGCTAATCTATTTATCAGTATTCTATTGGCCGGGTTTACAAACTGCGGATTATCTCAAGAAGCCTGCAAATTGGATGACTCGAACATAAAACTTACATGTCAGGCTTTTGTAAAAACTATTTGCACAAAAGATACCCTTTCGTTTTATGGATTGGTAGACAAGGAGGTTCTTCCCCAAAATCTAAATCAATGGATCAAGTCTGAGAAACCTTTAAGT
>JAGIAB010000255.1:0-282 GCA_017745135.1 Flavisolibacter sp. | reverse complement strand
GTATTTCCCTTTCTTTTTTGTTTATAGTCCACTGAAAATTTCGCAGAAGGTCCTATTTAAAAATAGAAACCGAGAAGCCTTTTTTAAAGAATTCAAGATTGATAAATTAGAACTTGTTTCTGATTCTATAGTACAAGTTAATATTAGATGGACAGAAAACTTACCAGAAGCCACACCTTCTGATATTCATTTGACGTTACAAGGGAAGAATGAATGGAAAGTGACAAACGCAAGGTGGAAAACATTATGAAGGTTCAAAAGGAAATGTAAGTGATCCTGAGC
>JAGIAB010000254.1 GCA_017745135.1 Flavisolibacter sp. | reverse complement strand
TTACCGCCTTGTTTTTCAATGCACGAACAGCCATGGCCACCGCTGTGTAGGTTTTACCTGTACCGGCAGGGCCAATTGCAAAAACAACGTCATTTTTTTCGGAAGCACTGACAAGCCTTTTCTGATTGGCAGTTCTTGCCCTGACAGTTTTGCCGTTGGGGCCAAATACCAACACGTCGTTGGGATTCCGCTCCACAAAATTGTCGACGGTTTCAGCGTCATCGCCGCCCAAAATCTGTTCAAAATAATTCTCGCTCATGTGACCATTACGTTCGAGATATTGTACTATAAGATCAATCTTTTCTTTAGCACCTTCCACCTGCTCAGGTGCACCGCTCAGTTTCAATTGTGTACCGCGGGAAAGGATCTTTAACAGGGGAAATTTTCTTTTAAGGATGTCCAGTTTGCCGTTATTTACTCCAAAGAACTCTATAGGGTTAACGGTTTCAAGGTTAATAATTGTGTCTCTCAATTCTGTTTCTATTTTCGGTTTACAATGTGCCGGCGTTTCTCACTCCATTCCGCCTCCTGCGGACCTGCGAGATCCGGATGAAATCCCGTTTAAGTTTTACTCAAGATAATTAAAACTGTTAGGAATTTTAATTACTGAGTTATTCACAAATGTGTATTGTAAAAATTATGCCTAAATAGCAGATAGTTCGTTAATTAAGCTGAAGATGTCTATCCCTGTTTGACAAAGAATAACGAATAACAACTGAAAATACTCATTTGTGAAATGATCTCTTTCTACGCACTCTCCATTCTATTGATCATCCACACTAAAAGAAAGGTTAAACCATTAAGCTTGCGTACTAACACCTGCAAAAATCCGTAGTACTACGGATTTTTTGTTTTTATAAGCTACTTACTTTCGCCATGGTTTTTCATAGGATATTGGATTTTAATTGGGCTGGATTTCTATCCGGCCCTTTCTGTTATTAACAAACAGCTCTTGATTCAACAGTTTTCTTATCAGTGGTTGGGTCAAAAAAGTTAATTCTGTTTTCAGGCACACAATCTTTCATTTCAAATTGGCAGATAATTGCCCCACCCTTACCTTTGCAGCCGAAAAAATAACAGAGGTAAGAAGCCCGAAGCAAGAGGTAAGAAAATCCTTAATACTTCAGACTTCCTAACTCAGACCTCAATCTTTCAATATGGCAAAAGTTGGTAAGGTAAAACAGATCATCGGCGCCGTGGTAGACGTACATTTCGACGGTGGCCTTCCTGAAATTTATAATGCATTAGAAATTAAAAGGCAAAATGGAGATACGCTGGTCCTTGAGGTGCAAACGCACCTGGGCGAAGACAGCGTTCGTACCATCGCCATGGACGGTACCGAGGGCTTGCTCCGCGGCATGGACGTTGTGGATACCGGTGGTCCTATTAAAATGCCCGCTACAGAAGAAATTAAAGGCCGTTTGTTCAATGTAACCGGCGACCCTATTGATGGTTTGCCCCCGGTTCCAAAAGTAAATGGTCGTGCCATCCACGCTAAGCCACCAGCTTTTGAAAATCTTTCTACAGCAACTGAAGTTTTATATACCGGTATTAAAGTAATTGACCTGATCGAACCTTATGCGAAAGGTGGTAAGATCGGTTTGTTCGGTGGTGCCGGTGTGGGTAAAACCGTGTTGATCCAGGAGTTGATCAACAACATCGCAAAAGCTTACTCAGGTTTATCTGTGTTTGCCGGTGTAGGTGAAAGAACCCGCGAAGGAAATGACCTGATGCGTGAAATGATTGAAGCAGGCATCATGAAATATGGTGATGCTTTTAAACACAGCATGGAAGAAGGCGGATGGGATCTGAGCAAAGTGAATATGCAGGAATTAGCCGATTCCAAAGCAACCTTCGTATTTGGTCAGATGAATGAGCCCCCGGGAGCTCGTGCCCGTGTTGCCCTTTCAGGTTTGACCATTGCAGAATACTATCGTGATGGTGATGGCACAGGTAAAGGACGTGATATTCTTTTCTTCGTTGATAATATCTTCCGTTTCACACAAGCAGGTTCTGAGGTATCAGCCCTGTTAGGCCGTATGCCTTCTGCGGTAGGATATCAGCCAACGCTTGCAACTGAGATGGGTATCATGCAGGAAAGAATTACTTCTACAAAGAATGGTTCAATCACATCCGTACAAGCGGTTTACGTTCCTGCGGATGACTTGACCGACCCCGCTCCGGCCACAACTTTTGCTCACCTGGATGCCACAACGGTATTGTCTCGTAAGATTGCAGACTTAGGTATCTATCCTGCGGTGGATCCTCTGGATTCTACTTCAAGAATTTTAAGTCCGCAAATTGTTGGTGATGCGCACTACAATTGCGCCAACCGTGTGAAGTTGATCTTACAGCGTTATAAAGAATTGCAGGATATCATTGCCATCCTTGGTATGGATGAATTGAGCGATGAAGATAAATTAACCGTAAGCCGTGCAAGACGTGTTCAGCGTTTCTTGTCGCAGCCGTTCCACGTAGCAGAAGCATTTACCGGTTTGAAAGGTGTGTTGGTACCAATTGAAGAAACCATCCGCGGATTCAACATGATCATGGACGGTGAAGTGGATGAATATCCTGAAGCTGCCTTCAACCTGGTGGGGAATATTGACGATGCAATTGAAAAAGGTAAAAAATTGTTAGCACAAGCACAAGGATAAAATAGTTTATGGTTAGGAGTTAGGGGGGTGTCGTTGTGCTAACTCCAAACTCCAAACTCCAAACTCCAAACTTTTCTCATGACTTTAGAAATATTAACTCCGGAACAAAAAATATTCAGTGGTGAAGTGTACGGTGTTCAAATGCCGGGCATTAGCGGGCTGTTTGAAGTTTTAGATAAACATGCTCCATTGGTAAGTGCATTAAAAGCCGGAAGGGTGAAAGTTTTGAGAGATAAGCAAAATCATAACACGTATTATGATATCACCGGTGGTTTTGTAGAAGTACTGAATAATAAAGTAACCGTGCTTGCAGAAGGTGCAAAAGAAGTTGAATAAGTTTTGTAAGAACGATATTGACAGAACCCTCCGAATGCGGAGGGTTTTTTAATTCTTTATCATTACCAACAGCATTTTAAATGCCTGGTTGGCTTTAAGTGCATGGGGAATATTTGCAGGAAGTATGATGCTTTCATTTTTTTGAACATCCTGGTTTTTCCCTGCAATCGTTATTTCAGCAGTGCCATCCAAAATATAAATAAAAGCTTCGTGCGGCGAACTATGTTCAGCCAGTCCTTCTCCTGCATCAAAAGAAAATAAACTGATATTACCTGCAGGCTTCTTTAAAATTGTTTTGCTAACAACAGCATTGCTTGAATATTCGATTGCATCAAGGGCAGAGAATACACTGCCATTTTCCATGGGGTTGCTCATATACTGAAATTGTTGGGTTGATAATAAAGCTCAGTTCAATTGTGGATCGATAGGAAAATTGATCATCATTTCATACTCACCACCTAAATGTTTCAGCGAATCTTTCCAGATTTCTTCCGCATTGGGATGGAAAATTAGTTTCCGTGCGGCTTCTACCGTAAGCCAGGTCTTCTCCTCCATTTCAGTTTCCAACTGCCCGGCACTCCAGCCGGAGTAACCTATATAAAAGCGGATTTTTTCAGGATCGGCCTTGCCTTTGTTGATCAATTCAATTACAGCATCAAAATCGCCTCCCCAATACACCCCTTTCATTATTTCTACGCCACCTTGTATTTGTTCAGGGTAGCGATGAAGAAAATGAATCGTGTTCATTTGTACAGGGCCACCGTAATAGACCGGCAGCTTATAACCTTCAATCTCAGGTATCAATTCATCCAACGTATTTTCGTACTGGCGGTTGAGCACAAAACCGATAGTTCCGTCTTCTCTATGCTCGGTTAAAAAAACCACTGTTCGCATAAAGTTCGGATCCTTTAAAAAAGGGTCTGCAATTAATAAAACGCCAGCCGCCGGTTGAACCATAATTATACTATGTGTTAAAAATACTACATAACAATCTTATGCCAGTATTATTGGCAGCCCCAACATATTTTTGTAACCAATAAATTTTAATCTTGGTCAGAATAAAGCGCATATTTCCCATAATCATTGTTCTTATTGGGCTATCGTTGATTGGCATTATTTATATACAATACTCCTGGCTTCACAGCATGCTTTTATTGAAGCAGGATCAATTAAAGGAAAAGTTTCAAAAGGTAACAGAATCCTTAGCCACTGACCTTGAAAAATACAGGGGCGCATCTAAACCTTCTACCAGGTCAAATTCTTTTCTCGAGGAAAGTTCTCCAGATGATTTTTTTAAGTTCTACTCTGTAAGCGATCGGCTGACTACGCAGGAAATTAATGAAAAGATCCGGCTTGCCTTCATTGCAAACAATATGAAAGAAGTGCCATTTGAGTTTGCACTAATTGTTCTGAAACCAGGGGAGCATTCCTATACAGCAAGAAGGTCGCAGAATTTTGAAGAATGGTATTACGACACAATTAATCACACCAGTATTGCTACGCCGTTAGCATCCAGGCCTGGATCGGAAAGCGAAAACCTGGTCCCGGATGAATTGCTCATGATCATTATTCCGGCGACCAAAACGCTTGTATTTAAGGATATGACATACCTGATCATTGCAGCCATAGCGTTTACTGTCATTATTCTTTCTGCATTTTATTTAACTGTAAATACAATGATCCGTCAGAAAAAGTTGAGCGAAATAAAAAATGATTTCATCAACAACATGACGCACGAGTTTAAAACGCCAATTGCTACAATATCACTTGCTGTTGATGCCATTCGAAATGAGAAAGTACAAAGGGATACAGCGAAGCTTGGTTACTTCAGCAGTATAATTAAGGAGGAGAATCAACGCATGAACCGGCAGGTGGAGACCATTTTGAAATCGGCTTTGATGGACAGGCAGGAGGTGCAGTTGAACTTAAAACCTTTGCATGTTCATGAAATCATTCGTGATGTGGCTGATAATTTCATTTTGCGGTTGCAGGAGAAGCAAGGTATGTTAGAAACTGATTTGAGTGCAAC
>JAGIAB010000253.1 GCA_017745135.1 Flavisolibacter sp. | reverse complement strand
TAAAAGAACAGCAAGGCAATGCCAATGCCTTTTCTCAGAAAAGCATTCATGGTTTTTTGTTGAAATGAGTTAATCTGTCTTTTGGGAATGTGCTGTTCCGCTAATAGAAGGACGGGAAGGTATGTTTCATTAACGTAGTCATCCGTCACTTCATTGCGTTAACACAAAATTTTTCACCGGCCTGGAGTTTGGGAGCGGGAACTAAAATTTCGTTTATGCTTCTTGCTATTTTGAATTTAAGCATCCCTAAAAAGTATTATCGATTTAACAGAGCAAACCCATCCGTCCTTTATGGCAGCGGATTTAGAGATAAAGATGTTAACAAAACTGAAAAATAATTTGATCAAACCCGGTTTTGAACAAAACTCGGATTTCTCTCTTTCTTCTGGCTATCATAATTCAACCTTTTTAGATGCAGTGCTGGTAAGGGTTTTACCGTATTTGTTCATTCTTTGACATTGTAATTCAAACCTCATTTTGACTTTGTACCGGTAGGGTGTTGATGTAGTTTTACATCATCGATAAATCTTTGAAACGAAGAGCCCGGTTCAGTTAACAAAGACAGGTCTTACCCTTGTAATTTCAAAATCACAACACATGAAAGATAATACACAAGAACCTGTACAAGTTGTATTGACCTACAACCCCAACGCAGAAAAAGAAAACCTACGTGCTAAAGTTGTTGCAACCTCAAGTTCAACGGACGGTAAACTTAAAAAACTGGACGACAATAATAAGCTCATGCGCAGGTATTCGTTTGATGATAATGGCGGAGGATACTGGGGTTTATAGATCTAAACACACGCATGATTGATAACTGCATTCCTGTAATGCAGTTTTTTGTGCTTGTTTGACTTCACTCTCCTCTAAGAAAAGGATTAGCTCACTCATTCGCACAAAACAGGTTTTCAAAGAACATTTTTTTTGCAAGCAAGAGAATTGTTGCAACATCGATGGTATGGAATCATAATTCATTCCAGTAACTACTCCTCTGAAATTGATCCAGATGGCACGTTCAATGGGAAAGCTATTGATACAGGATGAACAGGTAGAAGGTTTTCAATAAACGTTGAAGCGGGGGTAAACTTTGCTTCTCTTCTACAGCCAGTATTGACCGATGTATTCCGGGAGCTGACCTCTTATCTTTGCCCCGTTTTAAGCAATGTGTAATCGAAAAACTAAATTTGATCATTCATAACAGAATGAAAGAAGCAATGGAAAGCCTTCCTTCAAAAAAAGTAAAAGCCGCATGAGCCAGAAAGTTTTAAAAGTCCATCCTGATGATAACGTAATTGTAGCCTTACAGGATTTACCCAAAGGTGAAAAACTGAGTTACGATAAAATTGATTACATCCTTGTTGACGATATTCCCGCCAAGCATAAATTTTTTATGCAGGACATGAATCCCGGTGATGAAGTGATTATGTATGGTGTGTTGGTTGGAAAAGCACAAACCAATATTCCGAAAGGTGGATTAATGACAACTTCCAATGTAAAGCATGCTGCCGATAAATATGACTATCGTGGTGTGAACTATCAATGGAAGGCTCCGGATGTTTCAAAGTTCAGGGACAGAACATTCAATGGGTATCACCGGAGTGACGGAAGAGTAGGTACTGCCAATTACTGGTTATTTATTCCTACCGTTTTTTGTGAGAACAGGAATCTCGATGTGATCCGCGAAGCCTTGCACAATGAATTAGGTTATGCAGTTGCCGATAAGTATAAACAATTCACACATCAACTTGTTGAATCTTTCAAAAAGGGAGAAAGCTTCGACTTTCCACTCTCCTTTGGAGAGGGGGCAGCAGTGAGGTCTGATCGTGTTTTTCAAAATGTAGATGGAATTAAATTTCTGAATCACCAGGGTGGTTGTGGTGGCATCAGGCAGGATGCTGCAATCTTAAGCAAATTGTTAGCTGCTTATGCAGATCATCCAAATGTTGGTGGCGTTACTGTTTTGAGTTTGGGTTGTCAAAATTTGCAGGTGGCTGATTTTTTAAAAGACCTGAAAGAACGCAATCCGGCTTTTGATAAACCGCTTTATATCTTCGAACAACAACAGGTAGGTAATGAAGAAGTATTAATTGCTGATTCCATCAAAAAAACATTTGAAGGTCTTATCCAGATCAACAAACAGGAAAGGAAACCGGCACCGCTCCATAAATTATGTGTTGGTGTAAAGTGCGGCGGTAGTGATGGCTTTAGTGGCATCTCTGCAAATCCTGCTGTGGGTTATGCTTCTGATCTTTTGGTAGGATTGGGAGCACAGGTGTTGTTGGCAGAATTTCCGGAATTGTGTGGTGTTGAACAGGAATTGGTTGATCGTTCGGTAAGTGAACCTGTTGCACGCAAGTTCATGCACCTGATGAAGAGTTATGAAGAGATCGTAACAAGAGTTGGATCAGGATTTCACATGAATCCTTCTCCCGGAAATATTAAAGATGGATTGATCACTGACGCCATAAAAAGTGCAGGTGCTGCACGAAAAGGCGGAACCTCGCCGGTAGTTGATGTATTGGATTATACTGAGTCTGCGACGAAGCCCGGATTGAGTTTGGTTTGTACGCCAGGCAACGATGTGGAGGCTACCACCGGTAAAGCCGCTTCTGGTGCTACTTTGATTTTGTTCACAACTGGTTTGGGAACGCCAACCGGCAACCCGGTTTGTCCTACCATTAAAGTGGCAACGAATTCCAAACTCGCAAAAAGAATGAAAGACATCATTGACATTGATACAGGTCCAATCATTGATGGAGAAAAAACCATTGAGCAAATGGGAGAGGAGATTTTGGAGTATTGCATCAAAGCCGCAAGCGGAGAAGTAATTCCAAAGGCGGTGCTGCTGAACCAGGATGATTTTATTCCCTGGAAGAGAGGAGTGAGTTTGTAGGAAAGAACCATTTCTGAAATTGTCCCGTAGGGACAGTTGGTCGGTAGAAAAAATTAAAGATGTCCGAATCAGCGTTCCGTAGGAACGCCTGGTGGGTAAATCAAATCGGTTCTTTGAAAATATATTGTTCATCAAAATCAATTTCAAAAGCTTTTAAGAAAGTTCTGTATTCATCTAAAAAGCTTTGTTTGCGATGATGCTCTTCCTGATTTTGTATATACCGTATTACACTGGGTATATGTGATTTTGAATAAGAGAAAGCACCATAACCTTCCTGCCATGCAAAAGATGAAGAAAAATCTTGTTCCTTGATCCACTTTGTACTTTCGGTTTTTACATTTTGAACGATGGATGAAATGGATTGATGCGGACGAAATCCGACCAAAATATGAATGTGATCGTGCATGCTATTAATCTGAAGCATCTTATGTTGGTTGTTTTGGAAAATGCCTGTAATGTATCGGTGTAAACGTTCTTTCCAAGATGCATGAATCAAAGCTTGCCTGAATTTTACAGCAAATACGAATTGAATGTGAATTTGTGTGTAGGTATTGGGCATGAACAGTAATTTTACCAGACGTTCCTATGGAATGTTGTATCAAATTATAAAAAATTTTCTACTACCTATGAAATGTCCCTGTGGGACATAAAACAAAGCAGAATAATGAAAAAATTTTTAGACGAAAACTTTTTATTAAGCAGTAAAACCTCTCAACAACTCTATCACGAATTTGCGAAGAAGATGCCGATCATTGACTACCATTGTCATCTTCCTCCCGATCAAATAGCCAACGATATCAATTTTGAAAATCTAACCCAAATATGGTTGTACGGCGATCATTACAAATGGAGAGCCATGCGTGCCAATGGAGTAGATGAAAGCTATTGCACCGGCAACAAGCCTGATTTTGAAAAGTTCAAAAAATGGGCGGAGACGGTTCCTTATACTTTGCGCAATCCTTTATTTCACTGGACGCATCTGGAATTGCAACGCTACTTTGATGTTTACGATGTACTAAACGGAGATACCGCGGAAAAAATTTATGAAGAATGTTCGGCTAAGCTGCAAACACCGGAGTATTCCATTCGCAATCTGATGCGCAAGATGAATGTGAAAGTAGTTTGTACTACTGACGATCCAATTGATTCATTAGAACATCATCAAAAAATAAAGGAAGATGGTTTTGAAATCAAAGTTCTTCCGGCGTTTCGTCCTGATAAGGCGATGAATGTTGATGATGCCGTGGCCTTCAATGACTATTTATCAAAGCTGGAAGCAGTCAGCAATACAAGCATTGCCACTTACAACGATTATATGGATGCATTGAAATCCCGTCACGATTTTTTTGCTACCATGGGTTGTTCCGTGTCTGATCACGGGTTGGAGCAGATCTATGCTGAAGATTATTCACAGCAGGAAATTGAAAGCATCTTCAGCAAAATTCGTTCGGGCAAAGAATTGACAAGAGAAGAAAACCTGAAGTTCAAATCGGCAATGCTGGAAGTATTTGCGGTTTGGGATTCTGAAAAAGGCTGGGTGCAGCAATATCATTTGGGAGCCTTGCGTAACAATAATTCACGGCTGATGAAACAGGTAGGTGCCGATGCAGGTGTAGATTCCATTGGTGATTTTTCACAAGCTGCAGGTTTATCGAAGTTTTTCGACAGGCTGAATGCGAAGAACCAGTTAACCAAAACAATCTTATATAATTTGAACCCGGCAGATAACGAAGTGATAGCAACGATGGCCGGGAACTTTAATGATGGTTCCGTAGCCGGAAAAATTCAATTCGGTTCTGCATGGTGGTTCCTTGATCAAAAAGATGGGATGATCAAACAGATCAATGCGCTTTCCAATATGGGATTGTTAAGCCGTTTTGTTGGAATGCTTACAGACAGCAGGAGTTTTCTTTCTTATCCCCGTCATGAATATTTCAGAAGAATATTGTGTGAGTTATTTGGAAGCGAAATTGAAAATGGCGAATTGCCAAATGATATTCAATGGACTGGTAAGATCATACAAGACATATGCTACAATAACGCCAACAATTATTTCAATTGGAAGGAAACAGCACAACCTGCTGCGGTACAGGCTGTATAATCTTCAAAATTCGATGACTCCTTCTTATT
>JAGIAB010000252.1 GCA_017745135.1 Flavisolibacter sp. | reverse complement strand
GCCAACTACCTAATCATACGCACACCCGTCTTCTAGCGCATCGCTGCTATAATAACAATGAGATGCCTCATCATCATCTTACGGGGTATTAATCCAAGTTTCCCTGGGCTATCCCCCACTTAAAGGAAGGTTGTGTACGTGTTCCGCACCCGTTTGCCGGTCTCAAGAAGTGCAAGCACCTCTCTACCCCACGACTTGCATGTATTAAGCCTGCCGCTAGCGTTCATCCTGAGCCAGGATCAAACTCTCCGTTGTAAATGAGTTTTGATACTGACTATTAATAATCTCAAGGAGTTATTAACGTGTCAAATCGAATTATATTCGCTTGACTTACCTAATGTTTGTCTCGCTTAAAGCGAGACGTGCTGTTGCTTCCAAACTTTCAAAGATCTTAAACCGCGGATCACCAAGATTCACATCGAGGATTTCCATGATTTTGCAGATGATAAGATTTCGAATCTTTAGGCCTTTCGCCTCATCTTTTTACCTTTAAAGAACTGCCGTTTTTGTAACGGGAGTGCAAAGGTAAGAGCTGTGTGATTACCATCCAAAATTATTTTTTATTTTTTCGAGACAATTTTGGAGTCGTTAACAATTGAAAAAGAACTAATTAAATGGATTTTTAAAAGCGGATTGCAAAGATAAGTGACTCATACAATTCGCGCCAAATTTTTAGTGATTTTTTCCTCACAAAATTTTCTAAAAAAGAAAGTAAAAATTGTGAGTGATTGTTGTTTCAAAAAGCGGTTGCAAAGATATGTAACATTTTGATAGTCAACAAATTAATTTGCATCGTTTCTGATAAAAAATGTAAAATGGTTTTTACATTTTTGTTTGATCACATCAGATTTTCAAAAAGCGGACGCAAAGATACGGGCCGATGGTTATTCGTTCCAAATGATTTGAAAAAATAATTGCTAAAACACTGTGAAAGGCAAGCCTGTTGCGGGAAAATAATTTTGGGGGTAATTGACTTTAGTAAGAAACAAGCCGTGCGCAGGCACAGAATAGCCAGCTTTTCTTTCTTCCGTAAAGAGTTTTTCGAAGTCGGACATGGATAATTTGTGTCGGCCAATCTTCAATAATGTAGCCGTAAGAGCTCTTACCATTCCCCGGAGAAAGCGATTAGCTTCTATATTATAGGTAAGTGTGGCCTCTCCTATTATCCACTGGCTTTTGGTTATTCTGCAATTGAAGTTCTTTACCTGGGTGTTTGTTTTTGAAAAGGCAAAAAAGTTGGTTTGTTGTTTAAGCAGTTCAGAAGCCTGATACATAAGGTCGATGTCCAGTTTGTAGGGAAAGTAAAGAGAAGTGGCCTGAAGGAAGGGATCTTTAAACCGATGCATATTATAGATATATTCCCTGCTGGTAGCATCGAAGCGGGAATGGGCTATCGATGGCATCTGGAACAGGTTTTTTACAGCTATATCCTGAGGTAGTAAGGCGTTCATTTTATAGACGAACTGAGGATTAAGAGGCTCTTCGTAATCGAAATGGAAAAAGTTTTGAAGTGCATGAACACCTGCATCTGTACGAGAGGAGCCTGTAAGCTCAACAAGACTCTGATGTATGATTTTAAAAGCTTTTTCTATTTCTGCCTGAATGGTGTTGGCGTTTTCCTGTACCTGGAAGCCACTGTAATTTGTTCCTCGATATACTACTTCAATAAAATACCTGGGCATGTTTATTCGCCGATCAGAGCTTTGAATCTTTTAAGGTAATAGTCGTCTTTTATTTCCGGCTCTAAAGATGAAAAATTTTCCTGATCGCTTACGTGAAGATAGGCCGCATCAAAAAATTGATATTTACCAGAGGAGGTTAAGAATAATGCACCCAGGTTTTTTATTTGCTCGGTAGTAAAACATTTAGCTTTAAATACTTTTTTCGCCTCAGCTACCATACCCTCATCAGTAGTTTCTGAAGCCATATTTTTTCTAAGCTTGAAGAAATCATTGTTGGATGCAAGAGCCTTACACTGAGATTTCGCCGATACATTTTTTTTAACCTCAGCAATGATGGGTGTTTGTTGCACAGTATCCTTTTTTAATTCATTCACACGAATAAAATCCTTTTGAACCAGGGAAGAATCCTGTTCTGCAGTTTTAAAAATGATTGGCGGATTTGGTATTAATAAACGAATAGTATCACGGCCACCATCATAAATATCATAATATACCAGGCCAAACCCTTCGGAAGTAGAGCTCTCTGAATACCTCCTGACCTGCGATTTTTTAAAAACAGCATCCTCTGCTGTAATTATAGCTGTTGATGAGTTACTGCTGTTTTTTTCTAAAGTATCTGTACCGGTATTAGCTATTGTACTAGTTGAATTTGGCGTGGATTGTTCTTTAGATTCTGTAGAAGTAACCGTATTGTTTTCCAATTTTTCTTTAACCGGTGTACTGGCAACATCTACTGCAGTTTTTGTTTCGGGAACTGGCTGAGACTTCTCAATTGTATCCTGCTTCTTTTCTTCAAAAGCAATATCCGTTTGTGGCAGGCTTGATGCAACCGTATCTTTTAACACAGCAGGCTCTTCAATTTTTTGATTCACCTGAACCGTTTTTGGCTGCTCCTTTTTCACTGCAACATCCTCTCCCTTTACCCGGACAACTGAATACAATAAGGAAGTGTCTTTTGCCGCTTTTGACAGCAGCGAAGAAAATTCATCATTTCTCCTGATGTACGAAATATTTTTAGGTGAATCGTCCTTTTGTTCGCGTATTATAGTAAGATCCTGGAGATCAAAAAGCCCCAGACCTGAGTCGAAATTTTTAATTAAAAAGCCTCTATCCTTTGCCTCCAATCGAACTGCAAATTTTGATTCTGCCTGTGATGAAGGAAATCCAATGGAAAAATTATACGCACTGTCAACAAGATTGGAAAGAATCAAATAACCTGTAGAGGAAGAGTTGTAAAACTTGTCGCCCATTTTTACATAAAAAGAACCATTATTATCTGACTGCAAGTATATAAAATACACTCTCTGAGCAGAAGCACAAGCCGCAAAAGCAATAAAAGCCAGAAATAAAAAAAGGTTTTTCATTTAATTCAAATTTAAAAGAATTCCTGAATGAAAGAGAAGGATTTCTGCTGATCAAAAGTATTTTTATTGTTAATAACACCCTCCCGGCAAAACAGTAATCAGCCTTGTTTACGTACCGATGAATCCAGTTGCACACCAAGCCAAGCACTTCAGGGAACCAACTTCTTCACACGCAAACTCAATGCAACAATAATTAAACTGATACCGCTGAGGCAATAAAAAGCTGTAGGCAAACCAAAGTATTGAGAGATGTTTCCAATTAACAAAGGCCCAATCAAAAAACCGGTGTACCCAATAAAAGTTACAATTGATAAGGAATAGGCGGCCGTCATTTTTGGAGAACGGGTAGCCAGTAAATAAATAACAGGGACCATAACAGAATCTCCAAGACCAATTAATAAAAACCCTATCGCAGCAGGCACTACCAATGGAAAGGCTGCCGCGATAGAAAATCCAATAGCTAATAAAATTCCGTTGATCAATAAAATGCGAAACATTCCAAATTCTGCAATTAGTTTATCACCAACCAGCCTTCCTAAAGCCATGGCAATTACAAAGGACAAATAACCCAATGTAAGCAGGTTTCGTTCCGCATGAACTACTTTTTCAAAATAGTTCACACTCCAGTCAAACATAGCGCCTTCACACAACATGGTACAAAGCGCCATTAGCCCAAGCAAAAAAAGATAACGGTCGGGCTTTACAAAAAATGGCCTCCGCTCCTTTTCAATAGACAAGCCTTGCTTTTTATTTTTAAGAAAGGCAATGGAAATACATACGAAAACAACAATAAATAGAAAATGAAAAAAAGGACTTACGGTATAACTGATCATTAGCTGACCAATTCCTCCTGCAACAAAACAAGCTAAACTCCATACACCATGAAAACCTGCAATTATAGGACGGTCATACAAAGACTGTACTTCAATAGCGCCGGTGTTCGCTGAAAGATTAAAAATGGTTCGCGAAATGCCCATGAGAAAAAGAACCAGCATAGCCAGCAGGTAAGAAGCAAATACTCCTACAAACACAAGAGGCAAAGCAGAAAGAATACAAGTGATGATCATCACCTTTTTAAAACCATAAGAAGCCACCAGCCAGCTTGCAATAATTAATCCAATGAACAGCCCGGCATACAATGAAGATAAAACCACTCCAAAAACGGAATTGTTCACTTTCAATAGCTGTTGTATATCAGGGAGACGGGAAGAAAGGGACGCTGATATAATTCCCGAAAGAAAAAAGAAAACAAAAATGAACCAGCGCTTTTTTTCCCGTTGTAATAACGATCCCTCATCAACCATCCGGCAAAAGTAGGAGATGAAGTTTTAGCTTTCGTAAAGCAATCAAATCATACGTCGCAATTGCTCTACTCTTTCATCAAAACTTATAGCTGAAGGAAGCGGATTCTCTACAGGTTTAAATAAGTCCAACAACTCCCTTGAATGATTTTCCGGTCTTTGTGTTTTCATGTTGATGTGTACAAAATTGCTCCACAACACCGCTTTCAATTTATTCTTGTGCTCATTCCACATTTTCATCTCAACAATCACTTCCCTATCGCCTACATGCAATGCAGTGGAATCAATGATCACCGTTTCCATTAAGAAAGCAGGTTTTAAATAAGCGATCTGGTTTTTGCTGACCACCCATCCCATTCCGTTTTGAGCAGCATACTGATAAATATTTAAGTTCGTGTTGGCCATAATGTGATCCTCGCGGGCATTAATGAAGTAATCAATATACCTGGCATTATTGAGGTGATTGAAAGGATCGCAATCGGGAAAACGAATTAACACCTTGCTTTCCCAGGTCTTAGTAGAACTGTCCATTCATGCAAGTTAGTGCAGACAAAATTCAGGCAGCAAAAACGATTTCGTTGGTGCTAAAAATAGTTAAACAACTTCCTAAAGGTGCGTGGGAAATACCGCCTGATAAAAACGAATCGCCGAAAGACATGGCGGTTTTATTGAAGCATTTGGAGAACCTGGCAAG
>JAGIAB010000251.1 GCA_017745135.1 Flavisolibacter sp. | reverse complement strand
CGGTTGGACAGGTGGTATTAAACTCAAAAGTAACCGGTAACTATATTATCACAGTTTCGAACGGACAAAACATCAACACTGCTAAGCAAGTAATTCTTTAAACTCGTTTTTTTAGGCGTTGAGGAATAGACCCGGGGTTTCTACCCTGGGTATTTTTTTATCACAGATTGCACCGATTAGGAAAGAATGATTTCTCGGATTATTTTTTCTCCTGGCAGAGTTCTATCAAAACACTATTGGTGGATTTGGGATGAAGAAAGCAAACGAGTTTGTTATCAGCGCCGTTTTTAGGTTGTTCATTTAGCAGGATAAAGCCTTCAGACTTTAAACGGTCCATTTCTGCATGAATATCTTCTACGTCAAAAGCAATATGATGAATGCCTTCGCCTTTTTTGTCGATGTATTTATTAATGACCCCATCTTCTGTGGTTGATTCCAGCAATTCAATTTTAGTTTCTCCTTTTTGAAAGAAAGCAGTATTTACGTTTTCACTCGATACCTCTTCGGTTTTATAACAGGAAGTATTTAATAGTTTTTCAAATAAGGGAATGGATTGCTCCAAAGACTTTACCGCAATGCCAATGTGTTCAACTTTAAGCATATAGTTCGTTTAGGATTTGTAAAATTAGGTTCATAAAGCCAACGCATTTCCATTGCTGCCTTGTTTTGAGGTAAATTTGTTGGTTGAAGTAAGTCAATGTTGCAACTACCAATTTATCTTGATTATAATTCCACTACACCTTGCGATGCAAGAGTGCTGGAAGCGATGTTGCCTTACTTTACAAAAAGTTTTGGTAATGCTGCCAGCAAAACACATTCGTTTGGTTGGCAGGCGGAAGAAGCCGTTGAATTTGCCCGCGAACAAATTGCTGGTTTGATTGGTGCTGAAACTAAAGAAATCATTTTTACATCAGGCGCAACAGAAGCTACCAATCTCGCATTGAAAGGAGTTGTGGAAGCGTATGCTTCCAAAGGCAATCATATCATTACTTCTGTCATAGAGCATAAAGCTGTTTTAGATACCTGTAAACATTTGGAAAAGCAGGGTGCAGAAGTAACGTATTTGCCTGTTAATTCTGAAGGCCTGGTTTCTGCTCAGCAAGTTGAAGAAGCCATTCGTCCTAACACTATCTTAATTGCCATTATGTATGCCAATAATGAAATCGGAAGCATATTGCCGATTGGGGAAATTGGCACAATAGCAAGAGAGCACAGTATTTTATTTTTTACCGATGCAACGCAGGCGGTTGGAAAAATTCCCGTGAGTGTAAATGAAGATAACATTGATATCATGGCTTTTTCTTCTCATAAAATTTATGGGCCGAAAGGCGTAGGCGCTTTGTATGTGAGAAGAAAAAATCCGAGAGTAAAATTAATTGCACAAATGGACGGAGGTGGACATGAACGTGGAATGCGCAGCGGTACGTTAAACGTTCCTGGTATTGCAGGTTTTGGTAAGGCTGCAGAGATTTGTAGAATGGAAATGCGAAAAGATGAACAGCATTTGACTTCCCTTCGGGATAAGCTGGAAGATGCTTTGTTGAACCTGGGAGATGTTTATATCAATGGAAGCAAAGAGCATCGTTTGCCAAACGTTGCCAATCTTTCCTTTAAAAACGTAGAAGGACAGGCTTTGATGATGAACATTAACAAAGAAATTGCTGTTTCCTCCGGTTCTGCCTGTACTTCTGCCTCTTTGGAACCGTCTTATGTTTTAAGGGCTTTGGGTTTAAATGATGAACTGGCACATAGTTCGATACGGTTTAGTTTGGGCAGATTTACAACTGAAGAAGAAATTGATTTCACGATTCAGCAGGTTTCGAAAGCTGTAAAGCAATTGAGAGAAATGAGTGCTGCTAAAATTTATAATAACAATTAAAAATGAATTTATGATAGCAATGGATAATGCCATTCATGTAACCGATAAAGCAAAAGAGCGCATCAAAGCTTTGATGAAAGAATCCGGTTATGATGAAAATTATTTTTTAAGAGTAAGCGTTGTGGGCGGAGGTTGTTCCGGGCTCAGTTATAAAATGGATTTTGATAAGGAAGAGAAACCTGCCGACCAGGTTTTTGAAGATAATGGAGTGAAAGTGGTAACGGACCTGAAAAGCTTTTTGTATCTCGTTAATACAACACTTGATTTTTCAGATGGCCTGAACGGGAAGGGATTTCATTTCAACAATCCAAACGCCAGCCGAACCTGCTCTTGCGGTGAAAGCTTTGCGGTTTAAGCGGCCCATCCCGGCCTTCCCCGTGGAAGGAGACTCATTCACAGCCCTCACTTATTTTACGATACTTAAAAGCTCTCAACATTTCTGCTATGTTGAGAGCTTTTTATTTGCCCTAAATGGCAAAGGTTGAAGAACACGGATGACACGGATTGGATAGATCAATACTGATTTTTTTGAAAAGCGCATCAGTGCAAATCCTTTTAATCCGTGTCATCCGTGTTCGGAAATAGCAATGCCGAAGGCGTTGCTTCGAGTCTAAGAAATAGAGTTTCTCGAGTTCTGTAATGAATCTCAAACTATCAGGCTCTGTGCTGCAGCGAAGTCCCTCCACCGGAGGTCCCGATAGCTATCGGGATAGGGAAGCCTTTGGTTGTTTAAACATTTTTTCTATTTTCATTGTTTTTCCCAACATCAAAACTTTACTGCATGGAAACTACTCTTGATCTTTCTATCATTGTTCTTGAATGTATTGACGGAAAGGACGATCATTTCAAAATTGGCGTCCAGACCAGCCAATCGATTGTACTTAGTGCAACGGAGGGCGAAAATTGTACGGTAATTAAAGAACTGGAGAGTCATGGCGGCGCCATTATCATCTCGCACACCAATAACAAAATTTTTGTTGATGCCACCGACTCTACTGTGCCCGTAAAAATTAACGGTAACATGGTCACGAAAAATGAATTGAGGATACACGATGTATTGAGAATTGGGAACTCTATCTGGAGAATTCATCCGCCAGTTCAACAGCAAGCTGATAACCCAGCTGTCACCAATATCAAAAAAGGCTTTAGCAATTTTATTGGTTTGGAAGAATTGAAAGACTTTAAGCTTCAGCAGATTTTTTCGCAGGTATTTAAAAAACATTCATTGGCGGATATGGAAGACCAGTTAACAACAGGCACGTATAACAATACGCCTGCCCTGACTGACATTGAAACCAGTTGGGCCAAACCCTGGTTGTTCTCAAGAATGTTGTTGATCAGTCTTTCAATTTCTATCCTGCTGATCATTGGTTACAGAACATTTGAAAATCCTAACCTGCTTCCCGGGTTAATGTTCATTGGTTCATTTGCCGTTCCTGTTTCCACGCTGATCTTCTTTTTGGAGATGAATGCACCGAGAAATATTTCTGTATTCATGGTAATGGCCCTTGCATTTTTAGGTGGTGCTACATCACTTTTTGTTGCCCTGATCTTTTTTGACCGTTTGCAGTTTTTAAGTGATATTCTCAGTGCATCTGCTGCGGGAATCATCGAGGAAGTAGCGAAAGTCTTGGTAGTTGTTTTGATTGTAGGAAGGTTTACCAGGTATAAATGGGTTTTGAACGGATTGTTGTTTGGCGCTGCTATCGGAATGGGTTTTGCCGCTTTTGAAAGTGCTGGTTATGCGTACAGATCGACCAGCTTTGAGGGTATGGTTGATAATTTAGTTCTGAGAGGCCTGTTATCTCCATTCATGCACATCGTTTGGACTGCTAATGCTGCAGCAGCTTTATGGATTGTAAAGGGCGAACGCAAATTTTCCTGGAACATGCTGGGTGATATGCGTTTTTTGAGAGTAATGTTTTCAAGCATGATCTTGCATATGGTCTGGAATGCCAATTTTGGAATTCTTCCAATCCCTGTTTTCCTGGATATCAAGTATCCTATTCTTGGTGTACTGGCATGGATCATTTGCTTTCGCTTAGTGCAGGCCGGATTAAAGCAATTGAACGAAGCAAGACATGCAGAGGTGGAATGATTAAGCGCCACTTAAAATATATTTTTAAAAATCCCGTTTCAGTAGCGGGATTTTTCTTTTCCCAGCGATTGATTAGTTATTTTGCATCGTTTAATCAAACTTTAGATTTTCAGCTTGAATGTGGCCTATTTGTAAAAAAGAGCTCCGGCAGTTTTTCAGTAGTCTTACGGGTTATATAGCCATCATTGTTTTTTTATTGGTGAACGGATTGGTGTTGTTTGTTTTTAGGAACAATATCCTGGAATATGGTTACGCTTCCTTGGACCAGTTTTTTTCATTTGCACCCTGGATACTTTTGTTCCTGATTTCAGCTATTACCATGCGCAGCTTTTCAGACGAATTTAAAGGCGGCACGTTTGAAATTTTACAAACACGTCCCATCAGCAGTTGGCAAATTGTGAACGGAAAGTTTTGGGGGAGTTTGATTGTGGCCATCATTGCACTGGTGCCAACACTGGTGTATTATTTCACGGTTAATCACCTGGCATCTACCAGCGGCATTGATTCCGGTGCAGCAGCAGGTTCGTATTTAGGATTGTTATTATTAACTGCAGTTTTTACTTCTATCGGGATTTGTGTGAGCAGTTTTACAACGAATTCTGTGGTGGCTTTTATCATTAGCTTGATAGCTTGTATTCTTTTTTACTATGGCTTTACTGCCATCAGTCAATTGCCGGTTTTTCAAAATGGTGCTGATTATTATATAGAAATGCTGGGTATCAATTTCCATTATCAAAGCATCAGTCGCGGTGTAATTGATACAAGGGATTTAGTGTATTTTCTGAGCCTTATTATTTTCTTTTTATTGCTCACCAAACAAAACCTGGGAAGAAGATAAATGAACAAAAGAAAAAATACAGTTTGGTGGATTGGATTGATCGTTGGATTATTTCTCATTAATTATATCGCATCAAAACTTCATAGTCGTATTGATCTTACCGAAGAAAAGAGATATTCTCTAACAAAAACGACCAGAGCCCTTGTACGCAATTTAAAGAATGATGTTACCATTCATGTTTTTTTAAGAGGCGATTTACCCTCGGTTGAATTTCGAAAATTGAGTAGTTCAACAC
>JAGIAB010000250.1 GCA_017745135.1 Flavisolibacter sp. | reverse complement strand
TCTGTAGATAAATGCGTGGTTAAAATTGTTGAATATTTTTTTCGCAAAGCAGCAAAGCATTCCTCCGTGTTTTCAAACTGGTGAACAGTTAACCATTTGGCTGCACTGCTGCTGCTTCGTGCTCCCCATTTTTTATGGCGCGGTATCTTTGTGTTCAGAACATAAATTTCCTGTATGCCTACGGCGTCGCAACTGCGCATCACTGCTGAAATATTATGCGGGTCAAAAACATTTTCCAGCACCACGGTCAAATCATTTTGCCGTTTTGATAAAACAGACTCTATTTTTTGGCGTCTTTCGTTTGTCATAAATGAATAATTACAAAACAGGCCGTGAATTTACAAAGGCATTGTTATTGGCTGCGCTCCCATTTTTTGATGTCGTCTGAAATGGAAACGAGGAAACCACTATTGGCCATATACAAAAGCATCAAGGGGAATATTTTAAGCAGGCCTCGTTTAGTAGAATGATCAAGATCGTACAGGGGAAATAAAAAGCCAATTAAAGGAATGCCTGCAAAAATGATGAATACAGCCCAGAGCCAGTTAAGCGAAGTTCTGTTCAGTGAGTTTTTTCGGAATGCATCTGCGCATAGAACAATTACAAAAATGAAAACAAAATATCCATAATGATCTAATACATTACCTGCTAAAAGATACTTTCCCGTCACATCACTCAATCTCTGGTAAAACAGGTTTAAATCGGCAAGATTAGTATTTAAAAGCGAATCAATTTTATAAAGAGAAGGCAAATAATAATTGATGTAAATGGTTATGGATAAAAGATAAATTATTACAGAAGGAATAAAAAAATAGGTAGTGCTTTTTAAAAGGCTTGAAATGTTCTTTCTTCTCCAATGATGAAATAAAACTACCGGAAAAACCAGACCCGCCAGTATCAAAGTTTCAGACCGCACATAAGTAGCAACTGCCATAAGCAATCCTGAAAGAATGATATGGTTGTTTTTGCCGTTGGTAAAATATTCAATCAAAAAATAAATGGACAGGCAAAAGAAAACGGCATTACTATAATCAAACAAAGCCATGAGAGTATAGCCATACATTTCAGGAATGGCAATAAACATTACCAACAGCAAACCGGTTATGATTTTATGTAGCCTGGTGTTTAGAGCGGTATAAAGAAAGATGGTAAAGAAAATAAAAACGCCACTCAACCATATCTGTCCAAAAGGAAAGCCTGCATATTTATAAATGATCTGTAAACAGGTAAGGAACGGTGGCTTAAATTGATTATTAGTAGTGGAAAGATCAACAGTAAAAACCGAGTTGATCATGGTTTTTTCTTTCACTGCATATTCTGCAATGACTTCGGCGCCGGATGTAAGGTCTCTTGGTGTTGGCGGATAATAATAGCATCGCCACACACTCACAAAAATCATAAGCAGTATAAGAAAGAGCGAAGGCACCTCATAAAGCTTCAACCGAAAACGATAGTTCTTTAAAGAGTTAAAAAGATGAACCGCTCCCCTTTTCGATTTAATATTTAAAAGAAAACTTACTGCAATGAGTGAAGCAAAAACATTGAATGCTGTCAAAGGAACGTAGGCTAATTGCAGTAGAAAAGGAACCAAGGAGAATACAGCAACGCCGATCAAGACCGACAATGAAATAAAGAACCCCGGTTTTAAATAAATTCTAAGCAGGCACAAAACCCCGAACCCTGCAATGGCCTGGAGAACAAGGAGCAATATGGCGATCAATAGTTGCATTACCAGTTCAACGGGTATTTTTTAAATGCATTGATGCTGTCCAGTAAAGTTTTTTGATTGCTGACGTGAACCAGTTTTAAAGAACCATTATCCGCAGTAACCATCCAATTTGCTTTTGAAGCTTCGCTGCTGTTGATCCAAGTAGTTTTTAGCCCGGTATAATAATAAAAAACAGCCGGCTCCGGAACATGATAACCGATCTTCCTTTCTGTGAAATAAGTTGACGGCGGAATTAATACAAGCGCAGTGTTCTTGTCGTAGTTTTCGGGAAAAAGGCTTGCTATTTGTTTTGAAACCGTATAGCTTTCCCCCCACCGCTTTATTTTTCGATGTTCAATGTCGAGACTATCTTTTTGAACGAGGAAATCATTCCAATACCCGATAATCCTTAGGTTAAACCATTGGCGGTTCCCTGGGAGAAGTATAAACCAAAGAAGAAGCATCAGGCTTGCAAACGTTAAGACCACGGAGTTTTTCATGTCGTAAACAAGTGCAAGAAAGGATGGAATGGGGAGAAAAGCAAACGATTATGATCTTGTTCAATGACCTGTGTTCTTTTGGAATACCCTTTATAATCTTAAATTCGCAGCTCTTTTCGGGATGTAGCGCAGCCCGGTAGCGCACCACGTTCGGGACGTGGGGGCCGCTGGTTCGAATCCAGTCATCCCGACTTTTTAATAGTCAATTATTTAGAATTTTTTTCCTTTACATTTGCAGCCCCGAAATTCGGGTGGTGGCGCAGCCCGGTAGCGCACTTGCATGGGGTGCAAGGGGTCGCTGGTTCGAATCCAGTCCACCCGACAAAGTCCTGGTTTTACGATCAGGGCTTTTTTATTTTAAGGGTTTCTCCTGCTACGTTTCAAATTATGAATAATGCAAGACTATTGACATCTTCGAATTATGATAATAAGAATTACCGAACGATGAACGAAATGCGACGCAACAGACGATCAAAGTAGCAATGCAGCTTGGTTCATAAAAATCATCGAACAAACCTTCTTCTTTATCATTAAGTGCGCCAATTGGGCAAACAATCTCAATTCATTTTTCTGTTCTTTACATTATCTTCGCGCCTTAATGGAAATCCTCTTAAGGCAAGTCAAAATAATTGATCCTTCCTCGCCTTTTCATCAGCAAACGATTGATATTTTAATTCAAAACGGAATCATTAAAGAAGTCGGAAAAATAGACAACGCAACGGCCCGGCAAATCAGCATTGAAGGCCTGCATGCATCACAGGGCTGGCTGGATGTGTTTTCCAATTTTTGCGATCCCGGTTTTGAGTACAAAGAAACTTTGCAAACCGGTTCGGATGCAGCAGCATCAGGCGGATACACCGATGTGATGATTCTGCCCAATACAAGCCCGGTTGTACACAACAAGGCAGGTATTGAATACATTGTTCAGCGGAGCAGGGATTTTGCTGTGAACATTCATCCCATTGCGGCTGTTACCAAAAATACCGAAGGAAAAGAACTGGCGGAGATGTACGATATGCATCAAAGCGGCGCTGTGGCATTCGGCGATGGAACTTCTCCCATTCAATCTGCAGGGCTTTTGCTAAAAGCTTTGCAATACCTGAAGGCAATTGATAAGGCAGTGATACAGGTTCCTGATGATAAGTCGGTGAATCCATCGGGACTGATGAATGAAGGAATTGTTTCCACTCAATTGGGCTTGCCAGGCAAACCCGCCATTGGCGAGGAGCTGATGATTGCGAGAGATATTGAACTGGTGAAGTACACGAATTCAAAAATTCATTTTACCGGAATCTCTACTGCAAAATCAGTTGAATTGATAAGGCAGGCGAAGAAAGAAGGATTGGCCGTTACCTGTTCCGTTACTCCTTATCATTTGTGTTTTACTGATGATGATCTTGTGCAATACGATACGAATTTGAAAGTAAATCCCCCGCTTCGTACTAAAGAAGATCAGCAGGCATTGAAGCAGGGATTGGTGGACGGAACTATTGATTGTATTGCCACACATCATTTGCCGCAGGACATTGATCATAAAATTGTGGAGTTTGAGTATGCGCATTTTGGCATGATCGGCCTGGAAACAAGTTTTGCTGTGATCAGGACTTATTTTCCTGAGTTGGGTTTGGAAAAAACAGTTGATCTTTTATCGAACAGGCCAAGGATGATTTTTGATCTGCCAACCCAATCCATCAATAAAAATTCACCGGCTTGTTTAACGCTTTTCTTGCCTGAAGAAAAATGGACGGTTGAAGAGTTGCATTCCAAATCAAAGAACTCTCCTTTCATAGGAAAACAGTTGACCGGAAAGCCTGTAGGCATCATTAATAAAGACAAAGTATTTTTGAATCAATAAATGAGCATGGAGACGTATAACCAGGAAGTGAGACCGATCAATTTTATCAGGGAAGGTGTGAAAATTGGTTTGATCAATGCAGCGATTGCTTTGATTTTAATGTATGGAAGTTATTTTGCGGGATTGGATACGTTTGTAACCTTTCAATATGTTTCAAGATATATTCCATACATGATGGCCATTTTGATCATTTATGGCTTTCAACTCAGGAAAAGAAATGGAGGTTATCTGGCCTTTCGCGAAGGTTTGCAATATAGTTTTGCTTCCTATGTGGTTGTGGCGCTGTTGATGGCCATTGGCACTTATATTCTGTTTAATCTTGTCGACAAAGAGCTGACTCAAAAAACTTTTGATGCTGCTATTGGCACAATGAAGAGAATGGGAATGACAGAAGAAGAGATAGAAAAAGTAGCAGGCAAAAAGGAAGAACTGAAAACAGGGATCGCTACTATTTTTCTTGGAACCGGTATGGGTTTGATCTGGGATTTTGTTGTCAGTCTGATAGTAGCTGTAATTATTCGCCGCGAAAAACCAGTTTTTTAATTTATGGACCTGTCAATTGTAATTCCATTAAAAGACGAGGAAGAATCACTTCCGGAACTGGCAGACTGGATCAAAAAGGTTTGCGAGGCCAACGGTTATTCCTATGAAGTGATCATGGTGGATGATGGAAGCACAGACGATTCATGGAATGTAATTGAACAATTAAGCAAGTCCAATCCTGCAATAAAAGGAATTCGCTTTCAAAGAAATTATGGCAAATCTGCTGCGCTGAATGAAGCTTTCAAAGCTGCCATTGGCGATGTGGTGATTACCATGGATGCCGATTTGCAGGACAGTCCGGATGAAATTCCGGAATTGAGAAGAATGATTCTTGAAGATGGCTACGACCTTGTCAGCGGATGGAAGAAAAAACGTTACGACAACACACTTACAAAAAATATCCCTTCCAAATTTTTCAATGCGGTCACAAGAAAAATGTCGAAGATCCGCC
>JAGIAB010000024.1 GCA_017745135.1 Flavisolibacter sp. | reverse complement strand
GCCATTGATATTCCGGGGAATGGAAAAAACACTTAAAAATAATCCCCAGCTAAAAATGGTAATGGAGTACAGTCCGTTCATGTATAAAGACACAAGAGCTTTTACTGAACTTTTATTTTCCAGATTTGCCGTTGGTGAAATCACATCAGATTCGACGGTTAAGGATTTTACTGAAAATGATGTCGAATATTTGATGAACCTTTCCGATCATATTGACTTGTTTCTTACGCCTAAACCATAGATCAATTATTCTTCTTCAAAATAATCAGAGTCTATTTTCTTGATCTCATAAGTATTTTGTACAGACACTCCCAGGTTGTAATCAATCATGTATTGAGCTAATTGTTCTCCATCAATTAAAACGATTTTTGTGTCCATTTGTGCAGCATAAGTTATTGCTTCTTTGGAAAAATTTGATGTGGTAATGAATACTCCTTTTTTAGCCCTTTGTCCTGCTAATGCACCAACGAACTTTTGTAATTCAGGCCTGCTAACGACTCCTTCCCACCGTTTCGCTTGGATGTAGATAACGTCCAACCCAAGTTTGTCTTCTTTGATAATTCCATCAATACCTTCATCACCACTTTTCCCAATTGCTTTTCCAGCGTCCTTAATAGAGCCACCATATCCCATTTTGACCAAGAGTTGAACAACAATTCTTTCAAAGAATGAAGGAGTGACAGATTTTAACTTCGATAATATCTCTTCCTCCAAAGATTTTCTGATATTTTGGTATCCCGATTCTAACAATTCTTCAGGAGTTTGTTTTCGATTTTCTTCATTATTTAAGCTCGGGAGTTGTGATTCGTCGTCATCCCTGGACTGCAATTTAAATTGTATAAATTCTGGAAACTTACTTAAATACTTAACGTTTATTTCTGTCAAGTTCTCTTTCAACGTATTTTTTCCTCGTTCGGTTATTTTTATTATTCCTCTGCCCGGAGATTCGATTAGCCCTGCTTTCTTGAGATAAGTCCTTGCCCAACCAACTCTATTCGGAAAAAGCAATGCTTGGCCACTTGGGAGAAGTTCATTTTTCTCTTCTTCATTCAATTTAAACTCAACTGCGAGAACCTCGATTAATTTTTTGAATTCATATTCTTTACCATCGTAAATAGTCTTTAATAAGGGAAGCATCAAAGTTTGATAGTCCGGTATCATAAGCAATTAATTAAAAAAGCCTGTTGAAAACAGGCTTTTAAGGTATTAATGAAAAACTATTATTTCAAATCCAGCTTAATATTCAATTCATCCAACTGCTTATCATCAATTGTTGAAGGAGCATCCAGCATCACATCTCTTCCACTATTATTTTTCGGGAAGGCAATAAAATCACGAATACTTTCACTGCCGCCTAAAATGGAACAAAGCCTGTCGAAGCCAAAGGCAATTCCGCCATGTGGTGGAGCACCGTATTCGAATGCACCTAACAAAAATCCAAACTTGTGTTGTTGTTCTTCCTTATCCATGCCTAATGCAGCAAACATTTTTTCCTGCAATTCTCTTTGATAAATCCGGATCGAACCGCCACCAATTTCATTTCCATTCAACACCATATCATAAGCATTGGCTTTGATGTTGGCATAAGGATGTTTTAAATACTCAGCAGCGTTTTCAATAACCGGATTGTTGCCAATCATCGTTTCAATATCTGATGGCTTCGGAGAAGTGAACGGATGGTGCCTTGCTACCCAGCGGTTGCCTTCTTCGTCGTATTCAAACAAAGGAAAGTCTAAAACCCAAAGCAGTTTAAATTCATCTTCTTTGCGTAAGCCCAGGCGTTTGCCCATTTCCAGCCGCAATTCAGAGATTGCTTTTCTTGTTCTCTCTTCTGCACCGGCTAAAATCAAAATCAAATCACCGGGTTTTGCTTCCGCAAAATCAGCAATGGCTTTTAATCTTTCTTCACTATAAAATTTATCAACGCTGCTTTTTAAAGAACCATCGGCATTGTATTTAATGAACACTAAACCTTTCATTCCAATTTGGGGACGCTTTACCCACTCCGTGAGTTCATCGGTTTGTTTTCTTGAATACTCGGCACAACCCGGAACCGCAATCGCCACTACGGTTTCTGCTTCATCAAAAACTTTGAAGTCTGCACTGTCAATTAAGTTGCTGTTGTTTTCTTTTGAAGGGAAAGTGTGTGAAGGAAATTTCAAATTCGCCACCTTCATTCCAAAACGAATGTCGGGTTTATCATTTCCATAATTCCACATCGCAGCCTCCCAGCTCATTCGTTCAACGGCCTCGGTGTAGTCAATATCTTTTACATGTTTAAAAATAAATTTGATCAGGCCTTCAAACATGTTCAAAATATCTTCCTGTTCAACAAACGCCATCTCGCAGTCGATCTGTGTAAATTCCGGCTGACGGTCGGCACGCAAATCTTCATCACGAAAACATTTTACAATTTGATAGTAACGATCGTAACCACTTACCATCAACAATTGCTTAAAAGTTTGCGGCGATTGAGGCAAAGCATAAAACTGCCCGGGGTTCATTCTTGAAGGCACCACAAAATCCCTTGCACCCTCGGGAGTGGATTTGATCAAAAAAGGCGTTTCAATATCCATGAAACCCTGTTGATGCAAATAGTCTCTTGTAGCCCTGTTTACGGCATAACGTAATTCCAGATTTTTCTTTACGGCATTGCGGCGAAGATCAAGAAAACGGTATTTCATTCGCAGGTCATCGCCTCCATCTGTATCATCCTGGATGGTAAACGGAGGCACTGCCGATTTGTTCAATACTTTAAAAGAAGAAACGGTGATCTCAACATCACCTGTAGGAAGGTTTGGATTTTTATTAGAGCGTTCAGTAACCTTTCCGGTCACCTGCAAAACAAATTCACGACCGAGGGGATTTTCATCCAGTTGCTGGTTCAATTCTTCTCCAAACAACAATTGAGTAATACCATAGCGGTCGCGCAAATCAACAAAAGTGATGGAACCAAATTTGCGAACGGTTTGCACCCAGCCGGCCAGTGTTACTTCGGTGCCAACATGGTGTAATCTTAATTCTCCACAGGTATGTGATCGAAACATGAAAATGAAAATTTAATGTAAAAACTGGGCGCAAAGATAAGCCGCACGGGATTGTGTTAGAAGCCATAATTGTAAGCGGATTTTTGTTGGACAAACGTCCACTGCTACTGGCTACTTTTCTTGTGTCACTCACTTGTGCGGTTGGTAATTCTGTTCGTCTGGCCCCCTTCCGATCCCGCCTTGGGCGGGACCACCGACGCACAGCCCTTGCTTACACAGCTATTCTTACTAATATCAGTAATTCGTTTATTGGATGATCGTAAAGGTTCGGCTCCTATGGAGCCGTGGTTAAAGATGATTTCATTCTTCTACTACCAAAGTTAAGCTCCTACGGAGCTGTAGGAACTACAACAATAGTAGATTTCATTTTAGTGATGACACTTTCGCAATGCCTGAATAGAATTACTGAACGCAGAAGTGAGTGACACAACGAACGATGCCAGTAGTAATGTAGATGAACACATAATGATCAATCTTCTTTTAAAGAACTCAGTTTAATAGGCGGAATCCTCTGACTTCTGACTTCCAATCTCGTTTCTTTAAAGAACTACCAAACAAATAAAACCTCTACGACCTAAGTCTCCCCTTCAGGGGGACAGGGGGCCTACAACTCAATTCCAATTTTTTTCATCAACAGTGAAGCATTCAAACTATGGCACACGCCTGCTTTTAGTTTATAATCAAAGAACAGTTCTTCGCCCTTTACCTGCACGTCAAAATGATAATTCTCAAGTGCCTGAGGATATTGTTTTTTTAGGTCTGCCAATTCAAGATCGTGAGTGGCAATAACGGCAAACCTGCCTTGGCGGATCAGTTGCGTAATGAAAGCAGCGGAACCGGTATGCCTGTCCTGCGAATTGGTGCCTCTCAACATTTCATCAAGCAACACAAAAATATTTTCATGCCGATTCACGGCTTCAATGATTGTTTTTAGTTTTTTCAGCTCGGCATAAAAAGTAGACGTGTTTTCTGCAAGGTTATCGCTGATGCGCATGCTGGTCATTAAACGAACGGGAGACAGGATAAAATTTTCTGCACACACCGGCGATCCCATTTGCGCAAGAACAATGTTTACACCAATGCTTCGGAGGAAAGTGCTTTTACCCGCCATGTTGGAACCGGTGACTAAACTGACCAGTGTATTGTTCTCAATTTTAAGATGATTATTTACTCTTTCTTTTTCTGGTATCAGAGGATGACCTAATTCCCTGCTTTCAAAAAAGAAATAAGTATCGGCAAATTTTGGAAAGCTCCAATGCGGATAATTAAAATGAACGGCAGCAAGGCTGTTCAATACTTCCATTTCCGCAATGGTTTCAAATAGTCTGGGAGCAATGAGTTTATTCTTTTTTCGCCATTCATTTAGGGCCATCATCTGGCGAACATCCCAAAGCAAAAAGCTGTTCATAAAAAGCGGGCCT
This sequence comes from Flavisolibacter sp., assembly GCA_017745135.1. GTDB lineage: Bacteria > Bacteroidota > Bacteroidia > Chitinophagales > Chitinophagaceae > Flavisolibacter. The sequence continues at coordinate 12,991 of JAGIAB010000024.1, read as the reverse complement.
ACAATATTCAACCGCAGATCGAATTTGTCGAGAATGGATTTTAGTCTTCTTATTTGTGCAGAAGCGTTCCCATTTTTTGCTTGCAGGTTTTGCTGCATTTGCACCAGCAGTGAAGAAGTAAGGTTTTTATTTTCGATCCAGTTGACCAGTTTTTCAACAGTGGAAATTTCTCTTACAATTTTTGATAACAGTATATAAGGCTTTATGGTGTTGCGGCTAAGAATTATTGAAATGATAAAATAAAGTGTAAACAAAAAAAGAAAAGTCCCGGACGGAATATAGCCTGCAATAGCAGCCGCAGCGGATGAAAGCGTAACAACTGTATACAGCCAGACAAACACCTTCCAGTAAGGACTTTTAAAATGTTTGTCTTCTTCCGAAAGCCAGTTGATGATTTTTGTTTCGGTTGATGTTGTGATAGTGGTTTGGCGGGAAAAGGATTGAAATTGCTGCCGCCACTCAACGGTTGGAGAAAGTTCTGCAACCGCTTCCTGCCTTTTTAGTATTTGGTCCTGTGTGAGGGGATGTAGTAAATTATTGGCCAGCAAGTTCTGGCCTTGTTCAGAGGAAGAACGGTTCAATAATTGAAAAAGCGAAACTGTTCCGAAAAGGTCAAGATCCTGCGCATAATCGTGAACATGAGGGAGATAATTAACGCCGTCAGGGCGGTGTGAAAGATCATTATTTAAGATTTTTAATTCTTCCTCATTGATGTTGATCAAAGTCTTTGTATTCTCAATGTTTTCATTGTTGTCGGTATCAATAAAAACGAGATAAAGAAACAGGGCAAAACCAATAAGAGCAGGCAATAAACCTATTGCGCCTGATGCTGCAAAAATTTTAAAAGAAATAATTACTGTTGCCAAAAAGACAAGGAGACGCAGCCATCCAAGCAAATTCTTTTTTTTAAGTAACCTGTTTAATGATTCCTTATGTTTTTCAATCTGCTGCTGGTATATTTTTCCCGGTGAACGATCTTTCATAGAGCGTTAAGATAAGAATGAAAGACGGTTCGGGCTGAAGAGAATTCCGGATCTTCAAATGCTTTACTTACAAATGAAAACTGATGAGTAGTACAGCTAAGTATGTTTTTACATGGTAATCAGTTCTTCTTTGGAGTCTTCAGATCGTTGGAATGCGTAATAATAAGCCAGTATCAGTATCCCAATAATAAAAGGGATCAGTGCAAGGTGTTTACCTTCAAAGTACTTTCCGACGGGCATCGTATCAAAACCAAAAAATTCGCTGATCATCCATAAAGAATTTGCAGAGATCCAGAACGTGATGGCAAGGTTATGTGCCAGTTCTGATTTTAGTTGTCTTGTTCGCCACGCAATGATGATGGAAATGATCAGTGTGGGAAAGATCATGGCAATGCCTAAAATTTTCCAGATGAGGCACCAACTGATGTCTTTCAAAAGCCAGAAGACAATATGCATGTTTTCCATTTTGCGATAGCGGGCAGGAATGATATAAAGCGGTTCATTTCCGGTATTCATAAACAGTAGTGTTGGGCGTCAAATCTAAATTATTTGGAAAGAATTCTGGTGAAGCGGTGAACATTGGCCTCCGGTGAAATCGGAAAATTGTAAACCAGGTGTTGGGCAAGTTGATTGGCAAAGAATGGCGCCAGTGATGTTCCCTTGGTGCCCATTCCATTTAAAATACCAACGTTTTGAAATTGCGGATGAAAGCCAACAAAGGGTCTCCTTTCCAGGGTAGCCGGGCGTACTGCAGCCTTGTGCGATAAAACTTTGTAAGGCTTCTTCAACCATCCGTTTAATACGGTTGTTGCATGCTGGTAGAATTGTTGCGAGGGCTGGTCGTTTTCAAACTCCCATTGATAATTGGAGCCTACCCAATACAGGTTTTCTTCAGGCAGGGGAGCCAGCATCAATCCTTTTTTGAAAATATGATCATTGGTTAGTTCATTGCACTCAATAATTAATGCTTCGCCTTTGTTGGGTGCATAAGGCAGCAATTGAAACCAGGGATTGTTGACACCATCCGTGCCATCGCAAAAAATAATTTTTTGTGCAGTGATGTTTTGATATGATATATGATCTTCTTCAACCTTTAATTCGTTTACATCAAATTTTTCTTCTTTGATGGAATTCAATTCCATTAATTTTTTTCTCCACGATGAAAGTAATAGTTGTAAATGGATGGTATATGAAGGGCGAATTTCTCCGCATCCAAAATCGTAGTTGAAATAGGGATTGAAATGGTTTTGATCCGGGTAGGAATGCAGGTAGGTATCGTTTTCATTCAGGCGGTCAATGAAGGCGTTGCGCATTTGAGGGGAAGGGAAAAAGTCAATAATACTTTTGGGATAAACCAGTTTTAAACCAAGATTCTTTTCGACTTCTTCATAGCACTGAATAGCAAAAGGCATGACTTCGTCAATCATCCAGGTATAAGCATAGCGGCGGCCGGTTACGGGATTGATAATTCCTGCTGCTATTTTGGAAGATGAATTTTCATTGTTGTCATCAATTACTAAAAAAGTTTTTTCTTCCTTGTGTAAAAACCATGAAAGCATGGTACCACAAATGCCCTGGCCTACGATGAGATAATCAACTTGCATTGGGTAAAGTTAAGGGGCCATCCCGACCTTCCCGGTGGGAAGGCCATCCATTCACGGCCCTAACTTATTTGGAAATAACAAAAAACTCTTAACGTTTTCTTCAACATTGAGAGTTTTTTACTTCTATAATGAATCTCCAACTATCCGGGTCTGTGCTGCAGCGAAGTCCCTCCACCGGAGGTCCCGATAGCTATCGGGATAGGGAGGCCGCTTTAAATGAGCTTGTACATTTTCCCCGGCAAACTTGCAATTACGTTTTGTAACTCCAAATTCAAAATAGCTGCTGCTGCAGCACTGCTGCTTAAGCCGCTTTGCAAATTAATTTCATCAATATGCACCATTTCTTTTTCCTGCAGCAATTGAATAATTTGTTTTTCTTCGGCGGAGAGTTCAATAAACAATTCCTTTTGTTGCTTTACTCTTTCTTTTTTCTTTTCCTGCCAGCCTAAAACATCCATCAGTTCTTCAGCATCAGTCAGTAGAATTGCTTTGTTGTATTTGATAAGATGATTGCAACCGCTGCTCACTTTATCACTGGTTCTTCCGGGAACAGCAAAAACATCACGGTTGTAAGCATCCGCTAATTTGGCGGTGATCATGCTGCCGCCTTTGATGTTGGTTTCAACAACTACAGTAGCATCGCTCAAGCCGGCAACAATTCTGTTTCGCAAGGGAAAATTATGTTTGTCGGGTTTTGTTCCGCTGAAGAATTCACTTAAAATTCCACCTCCGTCTTTCACCATGTCCTTAGCGAGGTTCGTATTCTCTGATGGATATACTTTGTCCAAGCCATGACCTACAACACCAACAGTTGGTAAATTGTTTTTTAAGGCGGCTTTATGGGCAATGGCATCAATACCATGTGCCAGGCCACTTATGATCAGGATATTTTGTTCTGAAAGATCTCTTACGAGTTTTTCAGTGAATTGTTTACCATAATCAGTGTTGCTTCTTGTTCCAACAATGGCCAGGATTTTTGAAGCGTTCAGGTCGGCATTGCCTTTGTAAAATAACAGAGTGGGAGAGTCGTAGCAATTCAACAAGCGTTTGGGATAATTTTCGTCGGTGAGAAACAAAGTTTTGATCTTGTATTTCTCGATAAATTTCATCTCATGTTCTGCTAAATGAAATTCATCAAACTCCTTTATGGATTTTGCTCTTACTTCACCAATGCCTTCCATTTTTTCAAGCTCTGATTTTTTTGCTTTGAATACGGATGAAGCATCGCCAAAATGATTGATCAGGATTTTAGCTTGTACATCACCGATGTTTGGAACCAGAGTGAGGGCAAGTTGGTGGAGGAGTTCTGAATTCATTAACAAGACAATTAAAACTTTGGAATTTGAAGTTGTTTACAAATTTCATTGCAAATGATTCTTTCAAGTTTTGGGTGTCTTGGAACTGAAGTTTTTTTCTTTGTCGGGTTGTTTTGATAAATATCGTGCTTACTACCATGTCTGAATAAAGTGCAATCGTGACTTGCTAAATGTTGGATAAATTCAATTCTTTTAACTGACATAACTTATCGTCAGGTCTTCTTCCAAAACAACATTTTTTAGTTCGCTTTCAGATTCCATGGCTTCTAAATATAGCTGCAATGCATCCATCAAATTTTCTTTGGTTTCTTCAATGGTTTCCCCCTGAGTAATCACTCCTGGTATTTCCTTAATAGTTCCCATGTAGTATTCTTCACCCTTAACAATTGCAATTGTAAGTTTCATGTTTCCAAATTTAATTTATTTCCCTACTACTTTCAACTCCGTTCTCCTGTTTTGTGCACGGCCTTCTTCGGTATTATTTTCCGCGATAGGTTTAGTAGCACCAAAACCTTTTGCTGTCAATCTTGTGATGGAAATGTTTTTACTTACTAGATAATTCACTACTGCTTTTGCCCGATTCTCCGAAAGTTTCATATTATCAGCAGCATTGCCCACATTATCGGTATGACCTTCTATTTGGACTTTTATAGTAGGATTGTCCTGCATTAATTGGACCATTTTATCTAACTCCACTTGCGACTCAGGTTTGAGATCATATTTATTAAAGTCGAAGAAGATGTTTTTTAAAACAATTGAGGCATTAACTTCTATTGGTTGAAGAGGAATATTTTTTTCGTAAGTAGAATCAGGGAATTTGTCTTTTAAAGAATAGTTATCCGAATAAAACAAATAACCTCTCCTGTTAACGTTGAACGCATAATCTTTTCCAACGGGCAGAGTGATCAAATAATTTCCTGTTTCATCGGTTTGAACATTTGAAATGGTTTGTTTGGATGCCAGGTCGATCAGTTCAACTGTTGAAGGCAGGCCAGCATTTGTTTTTTTATCGAACACTTGTCCTTTTATCCAAAGTGTTTTATAAGGTTGCATACTGGGCCGCATTTGGAAAGTGTAAATATCATTCCCTCCCTTACTATCACTTCGGTTGCTTGAAAAATATGTGGTCACGCCATCAGAAGCAATAACCATAGTGCCATCATTATTAATGGTATTGATTGGATAACCAAGGTTCTCAGGTTTTCCCCACTTTCCATCATTGCCTTTTCTTGACAGGAAAATATCTGCATCGCCATAACCGGGTAAGCCATTTGAAACAAAATACAAGGTTTGATTATCGGCATGAATGAAAGGCTCTGTTTCATCGCCGCTGGTGTTAATTTCAGGACCTAAATTTTCCGGTTTGCTCCACGATCCGTTTGGTAAACGATGCGAAACATAAATATCGCTTCCCCCATAACCACCAAAGCGCCGGCTTGCGAAATACAGATCTCTTTTGTCCGGTGAAATGGATGGTTGCGATTCCCATTGATCGGTATTGATGTTATTCCCAAGGTTAAAAGGCTGACTCCATCCGTTCTCAGTTAGGTAAGACATGTAAATATCACAACTGCCAAATCCATCCGGGCGGTGGCAACCTGTAAAAAATAACCAGGTGCCATCCTGCGAAACATTTTGTGCACCTTCGTTTTCGGGAGTGTTGATGTCGCCTGTAAGGGGCACCGCTTTTCTCCAGGTATTTCCAGTTTTTATACTTCCATAAAAATCTTCATTGCGGCCACCAATCAGGCGGGTGAAGATGAGCTTATTTCCATCAATTGAAATAGAAGGAAAATATTCGGATGCAGATGTGTTGATGCTATCCCCTAAGTTCTGCGGAGCAAAAACATAATTTTCGTTTTCGTGTGCTTTGGCAAAATCTACTGCAAACTGGTAGGTCTTTCTTCTGTATTCCGCAGCCTTCCTTGTGGTTTCAGAAATATCCTTTCTGGATAAAAGAGTGGTTACCGCATTTAAAGCCTTGTCAAACTTTCCGAGTCCTGCAAGGTTGATGGAATAAGGAAGCCGGGTGAATGACTGGTAATTGCTATCAATAGCAAAAGCTTTTTCGTAATTGAAAATGCTTTGCTCATAATTTTTTATTTGGCCATATACACCTGCTAAGGACAAATAAGCATCCACATAATTGGCATCGCGGCGTATGGCTTCATTAAGTGATTCTATAGCATCGTTGTATTTACCTTCCTGGGCTTTTTCTAATCCTTTATTGTACGATTCAATTGCTTTTTTATTAACCCTGGAAACATCGTATTGCGCGGATGTTGAAAGTGCAAAGAGTGAGAGCAGTGTCGTCGATAAGATAAGGATGCGGTTCTTCATCTGATGAAGATAAAAACATTGTTTTTAAGCGGAAACTGTTTGACCGTTTTTAACAGATTTGCTAAGGAACATTAATGTATTTATGGATCTGCAAAGAAAGCTGCCACTGCGGATGTGCTTTGATGTAACCAATGATCAATGGCGTAACGGTTGCTGCCTTGCTCCATTCGGGTTGCAGGTACAATTTGCATTGAGAAGGAACTTGTGCAGCCCATTTTTCTGCCCATGCAAAATCCGATTTATTATAAACGACAATTTTGAGTTCGCTTGCGTGGGCAACGACTTCGGGTAAAGGTTCTTTAAATTTTTTTGGAGAAAGGGTGATCCAGTCCCAATTGCCGGAAAGCGGAGAACTGCCTGAAGTCTCCATGTGGGTTTTGAATCCTGATTGATGAAGTTGTTCAGTCAGTTCAGTGAGATCATGCATTAAGGGTTCGCCACCGGTAATGACAACGATTTTTCCGGGGTAATGTTTTACTTCTGAAATCATATCTTCAATTTTTCGCAAAGGATGTTTGCCGCTATCCCAGCTATCTTTTACATCGCACCAGACGCAGCCAACATCACAACCGCCAAGACGAATGAAGTAGGCAGCTTTGCCCTGGTGAAAGCCTTCGCCCTGCAGGGTGTAAAAATGCTCCATTACGGGTAGAAGGTGGAGGGTAGAAGGTGGAGGGTTGAGGGTAGGTTCCATAGGCTAATTTTTTCTTAGAAATTTTAAAAAGGAAATAAGCATTGCTCTTGTTTCATTAAGCAGCTTATTGGTTTTTTGGTAACTCTCATTTGAAATATACTGCAATTCGTAAGCAGCAAAGCAACCGTATTCAACTTCATTTACAGATCCCAAAGCATTATCAAGAAAGTGTGCAAAGTCTTTATCAGTGCCACGGCCAGAGCCTTCAACGATATTCAAGGGAATTGATAAGGCTGCCTTATTTAACTGTGAAGTCAATTCAAACCGCTCTTCTTTTGGAAATTTTATTGCTACGTCTTTTCTGATGAACATATAGGTCTCATGTGCCTTTTTCCACACGTCTAATTTTTTATAATCTCTCATCTTAGATATAAGATACAATTTTTCAGACGCTTCCCACCTTCTGCCTTCCGCCTTTAACCTTCTGCCTCCTCATAGTAATGCTTTAATGCACAAGCTTTGAAAGTATTCTTCATTAATGCCGCAATCGTCATTGGTCCAACCCCGCCTGGTACAGGCGTAATGAAAGAACACTTGGGAGCAACATTTTCAAAATCTACATCACCGGCAATTCTGTAACCTGATTTTTTGGTACTATCAGGAACTCTTGTAATGCCTACGTCAATAATTACTGCACCTTCTTTCACCATATCGGCAGTAACAAAATTTGGCCTTCCTAGTGCTGCTACAATGATGTCGGCACTTTGGCAAATCTCTTTGATGTTTTTTGTATGTGAATGACAAATGGTAACAGTGCAATTCCCCTGCGCCCTGTTTTCACTTAGCAAAATGCTCATGGGCCTTCCAACAATATTACTCCTGCCAATAACAACTGCATGTTTGCCTTTGGTTTCAATTTTATAATGCTCAAGCAGCAGCATGATGCCGTAAGGCGTAGCTGGAATGAAACTAGGATGACCTAAGATCATTCTGCCAATATTGTTTGGATGGAATCCATCCACATCTTTACTCGGATCGATGGTATTGATGACTTCTTCTTCGGAAATGTGTTTGGGTAATGGAAGCTGAACCAATATTCCATGAATATCAGGGTCACGATTCAGGTCCATGATCATATCGAGCAATTTTAAGGAAGAGATATCATCTTCCAGGCGGATCAGCGTTGATTTAAATCCCACTTCCTGGCAGGCTTTTACCTTGGAGGCAACGTAGGTTTCGCTGGCGCCATTATTTCCAACCAAAACAGCTACCAAATGAGGCACAGCTTTACCCTGAACTGCCATCTGGGCCATTTCTAATTTCAATGAATCTTTAATTGCCTGTGAGGCGTCCTTTCCATTTAAAATTTGCATGCCGCAAAGGTAAAGAGCAAGGCATTGGCAAATAGAATTTTATCATTTAACTTACAAAAAACTGACTGCCTTGGTACGGGTTATCCTTTGCTATGCGTTTTGTCTTTTTTTCTCTCAATTGAAATCACAAACGTTTCAATCGCCTGTTTCTGTCATTTATACCAAAACAACTACTTACAGTTCAGTTCAAAACGATGCGTTTTCGTTTACAGGCAACCAGGCAGCTCTGGCGGGAATCAAAAAAATATCAGCGGGAGTTTTTAGCGAGCGAAGGTTTATGTTAGCGGACTTAAGTTCTTATCAATTCAACTTTGCCTTACCTACATCGGGCGGAAACTTTGGATTGCAGGCCAATTACTTTGGAAGTTCTTTATTCAATCAATCAAGATTTGGATTGGCTTATGCAAGAAATCTTGGTAAGATAGACGTGGGAGCACAATTCAATTATCACCAGATTAAAATAGCAGGTTATGGAAATGCTTTTGCTGTCAATTTTGATGCAGGGGCTATTTTGCATGTCAGTGAACAATTTCAAACAGGTGTTCATGTGTACAATCCAACCCGTGTAAATTTTGGTAAGAACAGTGAAGAAAAATTACCGGTAATCTATTCTTTTGGTTTGGGATACGATGCTTCCGAAAAATTTTTTATTGGCACTGAAATCGAAAAAACAGAAGATCAACCTGTAAACATTAATGCCGGGTTGCAATATTCCTTTGACGAACGATTATTTGCAAGGATCGGTATTTCCTCCGCAACCTCTGTTTTCTATTTAGGTGCGGGTTTCTCCTGGAATGAATTTCGAATTGACGCTACTGCTTCTTTGCATTCAAGTCTTGGTATTACTCCGGGGCTGCTATTGGTTTATTCTGTAGCAAAGAAAAAATGAGAAGCCTCTTTTCCATATCGCTTATATTTTTTGCGCTTACTTGCTTTTCTCAAGACCTTCCGCCGTCAACTCAGCAGCAATTAGAAAATATTGCAGAAGCGAATGAGGAAGATCCCCAGGATGACAACCTGCTGCAGCAACTGGATTATTTCAGGAAGCATCCCATCAATTTAAATACAGCAACAGCGGAAGAATTACAGGCATTAAAAGTGCTTACCGATTTACAAATTGCCAATTTTATTCAATACCGAAGTTTGCTCGGAAGTTTTATCAATATCTATGAGCTACAGGCAGTACCAACCTGGGATGTCTTGACCATTAAAAAAATTATTCCTTTTGTAATTATTGGTAATACAATTTCTGTAAAAGAAAATTTTTTATCCCGGTTTAGGAATGGCGATCAAAGCATTTTGTTCCGGTTAACTCGGGTTCTGGAGAAATCAAAAGGATACAACTCCACTCTAACCACCCACTACCTTGGAGACAGGAACCACCTGATGTTTCGTTACCGGTATCAATATAAAGACCTGCTTTATTTTGGAGTTACCGGTGATAAAGATGCCGGTGAGCAGTTTTTCAAAGGAGCACAATCCAAAGGATTTGATTTTTATTCCTTTCATTTTTTCGCAAGAAGACTTGGGATTATCAAATCAATTGCATTGGGAGATTATACAGTTAATCTTGGACAGGGATTGATACAATGGCAATCGCTTGGGCTCGGCAAAAGTTCAGAAGTGATGTCGATAAAAAGGCAGGCGCCGGTATTGGTTCCTTATCGCTCAGCCGGAGAGTTTTATTTTAACCGGGGCTTTGGAGTTACGGTTCAAAAGAAAAATATTGAAGCAACTGTTTTTGCTTCTTATAAAAAGATCAGTGGTAATATCATTCGAGATACAATGGAGAGGTTTAGTAGTTTGCTTACCTCAGGATATTATCGTACTCCATCAGAAATAGCCAACAGAAACCAGGTTAACCTCACCTCTTTCGGGGTAAATATCAGTTACAGTAATTCTTTTTTTAAGCTTGGATGGAATGCTGTTGGACATCAACTTGATATTCCCCTGCAAAAAAGAGATGAACCATATAATTTATATGCGATCAATGGAAGAAAAGTTTTTAATTCCAGTGTAGATTATAGCTATACGTATAAAAATGTTCATTTCTTCGGCGAAACCGCCGTTGATAGAAATTTTCATAAAGCTTTTGTCAATGGAGCATTATTAAGTGTGGATCCGAAAGCTGACCTTTCTTTTTTGTACCGCAATATTCAGAAAGAGTATCAATCTCTTTTTGGAAATGCATTTACGGAGAATACAATGCCGGTTAACGAAAAAGGTTTTTATGCAGGGGTTGCGGTACGGCCTATGGCTGGTTGGGAGTTAAATGCCTATGCGGATTTTTTTCATTTTCCATGGATAAAGTATTTGGTAAATGCCCCAAGCAGGGGATATGATTATCTTGTTCAGTTAAATTACCAGCCGAATAAGCAATTTGGGATCTATGTTCGCTTCCGGAATAAAAATAAACCCCGGGACAGTTCAGGAAATGGTATTATATATTATCCGCAAAACCAGCTAAAACAAAACTTGCGGATACATATGGTGCAGCAATTGTTACCTGTATTTTCATTGACCGGCAGGGTTGAGTTGGTATGGTTAAATCATCAATTGAGGAAGAACAGCCAGGGATTTTTGGGATATATAGAAGGAAAGTACAGTTGGCGGAAGTTTGCCGGTAATCTTCGGTTTCAGTATTTTGAAACAAATGATTACGATAGCCGGATTTATGTTTATGAATCGGATGTGCTATATAATTTTTCTATTCCCGCATTTTACGATAAAGGATTTCGGTATTACATAAATTGCCATTACGAATTGTTTAAAAAGTTTGAGGTTTGGTTGAGATGTGCCCAAACATTGTATCCCGAAAGGTCAAAAATTGGTTCCTCGCTTGATGAAATCAATAAAAACAGAAAAACTGAGCTTAAAATCCAATTACGCTATCTTTTATAACATCATTTTGCCAAAAAATAGGAAGATCTGCCTCTTGTATACACGAAAAATATTTGTTAAAAAAAATTTTAATACAGCAGTCTCTGCAAAGATTTTTCTTGATTTTTAATCATTTATTGAAAAAACTTCTATCTTACGCAGCAAATTTTACGGACGGCCTGTCTCCAACCAATGGCTCGTCCGTAAATAACACATGGACGAGTTAAGTTTTTAATCTAAAATTGAACATTCACATGAGAAAAATTGCATCACTGCTAGCAGTGCTATTGCTGTTTTGTGGCGTAGCATTAGCACAAACACGTACGGTCAAAGGAATCGTTCGTGATCCAAATGGCAGCCCTGTTCCCTTTGCGACAATTACTGAAGCTGGCACTAGCAATGCCACGAAAGCGGACGCAGATGGCTCTTTCACGATTTCTGTGCCTACAAACGCAAGGCTTACAATTTCAGCCAGTGGTTTTACAACACAGACTGTTTCTGCTGGCGATGCAGCAACAGTAACGTTGGCTGTTAACCAGCAACAATTGCAGGAAGTTGTAGTAACTGCATTGGGTATTACCCGTGCAGAGCGTTCCTTAGGTTACACTACCTCCCAATTAAAAAGTGCTGAGATTACCAAGGCACGTGAGACTAATGTGGTCAATTCCTTGGCCGGAAAAGTTTCAGGCGTAAGAATTACTTCTCAATCAGGTACCTTAGGCGGGTCATCAAAAATTATCATTCGTGGCCAATCTTCTTTTGCAGATGCCGCGGGAGGACAACCAATTTTTGTAATAGATGGTTTACCAGTGGATAACCAATCCCAACAATTGGCTACTGCTCCAAGTGCAGTACCGCAGGGAACTGCAGGGGTTGATTTTGGTAATAGAGCAGGAGATATTAATGCTGATGATGTAGAGTCAATTACTGTGTTAAAAGGCGCTGCAGCCACGGCTTTATATGGTGCCAGGGCAAAAAATGGAGCAATTATTATCACCACAAAAAAGGGTAAAAGAGGTTCTAATGTGGTTCGTTTTAATTCTTCTGTTCGTTTTGATACTCCACTTCGTTTACCAGATTATCAAAATGAATATGCACAAGGGCAATATGGTGCATACGCTGTGAATAGTACCAATGGTTGGGGGCCAAAGATCAGTGCTGTGCAAGATTTGAAGTTCCCAAATTTTTTAAATCAGCAGGTCACTTTGCAAGCCTATCCTGACAATGTTAAAGATTTTTATAAAGTTGGTCATACTTATATAAATTCGCTGGCTTTTGAAGGCGGTGGAGAGTCTGGGGATTTCCGGTTGGGTTATACAAATACTTATCAGGATGGTATTGTTGAGAAAGAAAGTCTTATGAGAAATAATTTAAGCCTGAATGCAGGCCGAACAATTTCTCAAAAAATAAATGTCAGAACTTCTATAAATTATGTAAATACCGTTGGTAAAAACCGCCCTATTCAATCGTCTAATAATTCCAGTTCCTTAACACAGATAGTGAATTTTATGCCAAGAACTGTTGATGTAGATGCATTGAAAGCCAATTATATTGATTCAACCGGTGCACAAATTAATCTAGTGCCAAACAAAACTGGTAATAATCCTTATTGGGTAATTTACAATAATACGTCGGAAAACAGAGTAGACAGAGTGTATGGAAATGTGGTGTTGAGTTATAAACCATTTAATTGGCTTACTATTTCTGACAACATCGGTGCAGATTTTTATAATGAGTTCAGAAAATTAGTGGTTAGACCAGGAACAGCAGGCGCATTGCAGGGAAATTTCTTTCAGGCAAACATTTTTAGTAGAATATTGAATAATGATTTCATGGCTACCGCTGAGAAACAAATCAATAG
>JAGIAB010000249.1 GCA_017745135.1 Flavisolibacter sp. | reverse complement strand
TTGTAATCTTTTAATAATCTTTCATAAAAACCCTTTCCAAAAAGATCGTTGGCCCTATCATTCAATGAAGCCTGGTAGTTGTTTCTATGCGATGAAAATTTCAATTGTATTTTTTGTTCCTTCCATCCTAATTCCTGTGCAGAAAATAAAATACTTCCTGAAAAATCCGCAGCAACATCAGCCCAACTCCATCCCCATTCAGCGGAACGTCCATCCAGGTATTCAATCGAAAGCATGTAAAGTAAGCTGGTGCCCGATCCTAAAAAAACAGAGTTCTTTTCATTAACGCCGGCCCATCTCCACAAGGCAGTTGTTGCCTTGCCCGTATTATACGCTGTCCACGCATGTCCGGCTTTATCTACCTGCATCCATTCGCCTGCATCGTTAAAAGCATGAAAAGAAGAACGTGGATAGCCTTTATACCAGGCTTCGTTTAAATAAATGAATGATGTGGCGTAAGTTGCTGTCGTGCCAATTCCAATGATCCATTTACGAGTGGGCGGAACAACGGAAGGACTGAACACCCTGGCTTTTATAGCTTTGGACATGGCACTGTCGGCCGGCCGTTCAAATTTGTAATTTTCTCTGGCAGGATCCTGCAATTGCGCTGAATCCTGCGCATAGGCAAACAGAGACCATAACAAAAAAATACTGATCAAATTTTTCCTCACCGTTCAAATGTACGTACACTTAACTTCGCAAAAATTGGCCTTAACCTTTAAACTTTTACATATGGACTCAATCATTCAGCAAAGTATAGACAAATGGCTCAATGGAAGTTTTGATGAGGAAGTAAAAAAACAAATCCGTGAAATGCAAAACAACAGTTCCGACGACCTGGTGGATGCATTTTACCGGAACCTGGAATTTGGAACCGGGGGTTTGCGTGGCATTATGGGAGTTGGTACCAACCGGATGAATAAATACACCGTTGGAATGGCCACACAAGGCTATGCCAACTATCTTAAAAAAAGTTTTCCTAACGAAGAAGTAAGAGTGGCCATTGCACACGATAGCCGCAACAACAGCCGCTTCTTTGCCGAAACTGCCGCCAATGTTTTTGCTGCTAACGGCATTAAAGTTTTTTTGTTTGATGACTTGCGTCCAACGCCTGAATTATCATTTACCATTCGCCATTTGAAATGCCAGGGTGGCGTGGTTTGTACGGCTTCGCACAATCCGAAAGAATACAATGGTTACAAAGCTTATTGGAATGATGGTGGGCAATTAGTGCCTCCGCATGATAAAAATGTAATTACAGAAGTTGAAAAGATCAGTGATGTCAGCGATGTAAAGTGGAGCGGGGGAGAAAAGAATATTACTATTATTGGAAAAGAAATAGATGAGGCTTATTTGAAAATGGTAAAAGGATTGAGCGTATATCCTGAGATCATTTCAAAGCAAAAAGACCTGAAGATTGTGTATACACCGATACACGGTTCGGGAATTAAATTAGTTCCTCCTGCATTAAAGGAATTCGGTTTTGAAAATGTTCACATTGTAGAAGAGCAGGCAAAGCCAGATGGCAATTTCCCAACGGTTGAATATCCCAATCCTGAAGAAAGAGCCACCATGAGTATTGGCTTGCAAAAAGCAAAAGAACTGGATGCTGATATTTTATGCGGTACCGATCCTGATGCGGACCGTATTGGCATTGGCATTAAAGACAGCAAAGGAGCCTGGGTATTGATGAATGGAAATCAAACCGCAGTTCTTGCCTTTAATTACATGATTGAAAGCCGTAAGGAAAAAGGGATTGCTCAACCTAATGACATGGTCGTAAAAACCATTGTTACCACAAACCTCATTGACGTCATTGCCGAAAGAAACGGTGTGAATTGTTACAATGTTCTTACCGGTTTTAAATGGATCGCAGAACTGATCAAAGAAAAAGAAGGCAAAGAAAATTATGTTATCGGTGGTGAAGAAAGCTACGGCCTGATGATCGGTTCTCAAATTAGAGATAAAGATGCTGTTTCCGCAGTTTGTATTCTTTGCGAAATGGCTGCTTACGAAAAAAATAAAGGAAGAAGCCTTTATGAAAAGCTGCTCGACCTGTACCTGCAATATGGATATTACCAGGAAGATCTTATTTCTATAACAAAAAAAGGAATGAACGGCCAGCAGGAGATTGCCCAGATGATGGAAGATTTCAGAAGTAACCCACCGAAAGTTTTAGCAGGCAGTAAAGTGGTTGAACTGCTCGATTATCAAAAGCAAACAAAAACAAACCTGCAAACCGGCAATACTGAACAAATCAATTTACCCAAATCGAACGTACTGCAATTTATCACAGAAGATGGAAGCAAGATCAGCGCAAGACCCTCAGGAACCGAGCCCAAGATTAAGTTTTACTTCAGCGTCAACACTAAACTTGAATCCATAGATAAGTTTGAAGAGGCACAACAAAAGGCTAAAGAAAAAATTCAAACCATAATTAATGAAATGAAGCTGAAATGATGCAGCAGAAGTTCGTGTAATTCGTGTTGTCCATAAAAACAAAAAGTGCTCTGTATGGAGCACTCCTCATGTGGTGGATGGACTTAATAATGTATAATTGATTTGGTTGCGTTCTGTGATACAAAGTAAGCATCAAATTGAGCTTATTGCGGAGGTAAATCGGCGAATCTCCCTTTTTCTGCGATGACTTGTTTATACTCTGCGTTTGGGTTTTAAAAACGGAATCAGTCTGGGAACAGTTGAGCGGTATTTTAGATAGCTTTCTCCAAATTCATTGATCAGCTTTCGCTCTTCCAGGCCAATGCCAATTAAAGTGTAGACCGTTATGATGGTGTTTGCTATAAGTAAAGAAAGATAAGGTAGCAACAAAAACAAGCCCCAGATAAAACAGAATGTTCCCAAGTACAAAGGATGGCGGATGTATTTGTGAATTCCGGTGATCTGAAGTTCGTTCGAAAAATTTTCAATTACCAAACTGCGCAGCCCGCTAAGACTCATAAAATACTTACGGATGCAAATGGCCATTATTACAATTCCCAAAAAACAAACAATACTTCCGGTTGCAAAAATCAAATTGTTCATGGCAAACAGCTCAATAGTAGGTATGCTCACCTGGTAATAAAGCAGGATAACCAGGAAAATAAAAGCAAATACCGTGTACAACAACCGGTACCATTTAAAATTCTTCATTCGCTGACGAAGCTTTTTCTTTAACCATTCGCTTGCCAGTACACTGTGCAATACACAGTAAATTATCCAAAGCATGGCAAGAATTATGTGGTTAAGGATCATAGAATAAAACTACTTGATCGAAACAGATTTCATCAAATTATATTTGCGGCATGAGATCGACTGAGGACACGTACCGTCATAAAGGTTTAAGAAAAAAGTTAGTTGATTTGATTAAAAGCAAGGGCATTACGGATGAAAGAGTATTACACGCCATAGAACGTATTCCCCGTCATTTTTTTCTCGATTCAGCCTTTGATGAAGTTGCTTATGAAGACAAAGCTTTTCCGATTGCAGAGAAACAAACCATTTCACAGCCTTACACGGTAGCTTACCAAACACAATTGCTCGAAGTAAAAAATTTTGACAAGGTTTTGGAAATAGGAACCGGCAGCGCTTACCAGGCCTGCGTGCTAGCCGACATGGGTGCACAGGTTTATACCATTGAACGGCAGAAAAAATTATTTGAAGCCAATAAAAACTTTGCTTTCCTGAAAAAATATCCCAACATCAAATTTTTTTATGGAGATGGATATGAAGGTTTGCCAACATTTGCTCCCTTCGATAAAGTTTTGATTACTGCAGCGGCGCCTGAGATTCCCAAAAAATTAGTAGAGCAACTGAAAGTAGGAGGCATGATGGTTATTCCCGTAGGTACAGGTGAAATACAGGTAATGAAACGCTTCATTAAACTACCCGATGGATCATTACAGGAAGAGACGTATGATCGCTTCAGCTTTGTTCCGATGCTGACTGGGAAGAAGGAGTAATGTCTGTTACCAGGAATTCAGGTGGTTTACTTGATTCACGGATCAGGTCTGCATATTTATCTTTCAGCATTCGTTTGAATTTGCCAAGATAGCCTGGTTGCGATACTCGTTCTTCACTGACGGGAACAGCTTCA
The DNA here is from genome assembly GCA_017745135.1 of Flavisolibacter sp. Lineage (GTDB taxonomy): Bacteria > Bacteroidota > Bacteroidia > Chitinophagales > Chitinophagaceae > Flavisolibacter. Next base: position 971 of record JAGIAB010000249.1, on the reverse strand, counting down.
ATGAGATCATTACCAATAAACATCATCAATTGCATAGAATAGGATCTTGATTTCAAAGAAACGAATACAACTTATTTTATACAATAGGATAACTGCGTAATTATGCGCTTCGTAATTTTCCTGATTCAGGGAAATTTACGCATCGTAATAACAACCTGTTGAGAGTAATTTGTGCAGAAAGAATGCTTCTCTTAGAAATTCAGTTTGTTCACTTTTTCAAGATATACATATTTATGTAACTCACCTGAGAAGATAACGAGAATCGTATATTTCCATAAAGATGAATTTCACGCCGAGAAAAAGAAATGTTGAAAGATTTCTCTGCACCTCTTCTTGAAATAATCCCACAGTTAGTATTGTAATGCATATTCTGAATTCCCCATTTCACAAACTTCTTTTATCTTCCCCAACAGTTTATATCAATGCTTATGCGAGTCATTCCTTTGATCATCAGCACCACGGTAACACTTGCTCTTGTTTTTGCGCTTAATAAAAGATGGGGCTCTATTCCGGCGATTGGAAAATTTTTAAGTCCTCAACAAGGCTTTTGGCAAAATGCAGAAGATGCTCACAGCAACCTGGATGAAAACCTTTCCTTCAAAGATCTCAAAGGCAAGGTCTCTGTATATCTTGATGACCGTTTAGTGCCGCATGTATTTGCAGAGAATGATGAAGATGCTTATTTCGTGCAGGGTTATTTGCATGCAAAATATCGTTTGTTCCAGATGGAATTGCAAACTTTTGCTGCTGCAGGCAGGATCAGTGAACATCTTGGCAATGATCCAAGATTTATCAATTTCGATAGGGAACAACGACGCTCCGGGATGGTGTATGGCGCAGAGAATGCCCTGAAGGCTTTTGAGTCGGATCCTGTTTCTAAAAAAGTATGCGATGCGTATACGGCCGGAGTGAATGCCTACATCAGCAGCTTAACAGAAAGTTCATTGCCGGTTGAATACAAACTTCTTGGT
>JAGIAB010000248.1 GCA_017745135.1 Flavisolibacter sp. | reverse complement strand
GGTGAGAGCTATACATTACCTACAGGAAAAATGGTTTCTTCCGCCGGCATATTGCTACATCATTATTTATAAAAACAGGCGATTGAACAGCTAGTTGCAAATGTGTGATCAAACTATCGCAGCCAAATGCGTAACGAACTGTATCGGAATAATTGCCTGCATTACTAACTGTATTGCCGGAGGGCAAAGTATATGTTTGTCCGCTGCAGATCACCGCACCAACAAGGCGGACTGTAGCCGCGGGCACAACTACAATAGTGACTGCATTCGAACTTACACGGCAATTGCTGACCTGGATATTTCCGGCTGCACTTACCAGCAAACGGTATTTGTATTTTCCAGGCGGCTGAACAGGAACTGTATAAGTAATATTGTTGGCTCCGGGAATATTAATCCAGTTGCCATTGTTGTAACTAACCTGCCACTGGTATTCGTTGGACAAATAGCAAGATTCAATGGTTGCTGTAAGAGGAATTGAAGTATTGCAAACATTGATGGAATCGCTTGGTATGGACGTTGAAATGCTGGTTGAAGGTCCCGCAGGGCGAAAGGCAATATCATCCAGCCCCAAATCATTGCCAATGCCTCCGGGGGCATTGTTCTTCATACGAATGACAACGGAACTAACACCTGGCGGCGTGGTAAAAAACATTCCGTATTGTTTCCACACCGGCGAGTTGGTTACCGGTATATCGCCTGTATTGTAGGTCTCTAAAACCGTTCCATCTGTTTTTTCAATGGTGAATGTAATGTTTGGAAGAATCGCCGACCGGTTCATAACGTTCACGATCCAGGCCGAGAATTGATAAGTAGTGCCGCTGCAAAGACCATCTACCTGCTGAACATAAAAAACGCTGGGATCATAAGAAGCATTTACCAACATGAAATATCCGTTAGGATCGCCGGTATGATCAGTAACCGTATGCCACGAATTGCTAAAACAATTGCTTGTGTAATTGGTGATGGTATATTGGCCATCGTTTGGGCAACTGCTGGCAAGATATTGCATGCTTGTAATGCTGGAAGAAAGGGCCGGACCATAATTATTGCCCGAACCGAAAGTAAAATTGACAATCGGATCACCCAAACTTCCTGTACATGCCAGTGTGTTTAATGGATGAAAAGTTCCATCACTCATCGTTCGGGTTCTTACCAAACTATCCGACTGTGAAAAGGAGAAAACAGGAGTGATCAACAAGAAGAAAAAGAACATCGAAACAACAGTTTGTTTCAAGTGTTCATGGTTCAATCTCATTTTAATGGCAGCCACTTCAGGAATTGTTCTCCAAATTTTCGCGGTGAACGTCAGGAAAGATACACACTAAAATTTCAAAATAAGTCTGATATTGATCAGACAATCCATTTTATTATATGGGTGTTCCAAAAGAAACTTCAGTATTGGATATTATATTTTCTCGTTTCTTTGGAGCGGATGAAAAAGGCCCTGATACAACTGCACATTGCCATTTTCCTTGCCGGATTTACAGGGGTTTTGGGAAGATTGATCACGTTAAATGAAGGACTACTGGTTTGGTACCGCCTTCTGATTACAGCCATTACCATGTGGGTGCTTTTTTCATTAACCAAAAAGCTTCAAAAGATTTCATTGAAGGATATTTTGAAAATTTCGGGTGTGGGAGTGATTGCGGCCCTGCACTGGGTGACATTTTATGGATCGATAAAATATGCCAATGTTTCTGTGGCCCTGGTTTGTTTTTCCTCGGTAAGTTTTTTTACAGCTTTGCTCGAACCATTGTTTTATAGAAAAAGAGTGATTCCTATTGAAGTGCTGCTTGGATTACTGGTGATCGCCGGCATTTACATCATCTTCCATTTTGACCCGAAGTACAAAACAGGAATTATTGTTGGAATTATTTCGGCTGTATTAATTGCCATTGTTATGATCCTGGTGCGGCAGTTTGTGCAAAGAATCAATTCGGAAACGTTTTTAACCTGGCAAATCACAGGTGCATTTTTAGGCTTATCTCTTTTGATGCCTTTTTATCTTCATCTCTTTCCTACCAATTACATTTTCCCTTCGCCGCAGGAATGGATGTGGCTATTGGTGCTTGCCTGGTTTTGTTCAGTTATAGCTTTTCAATTTTCAACAAAGGCGTTAAAGCATTTAAGTGCCTTCACGGTAAATATCAGTTACAATTTTGAGCCCTTGTATGGAATCCTTATGGCCTTTGCTTTATTTGGAGAAAACAAAGAACTGGACTGGAGTTTTTATGTTGGACTTACCATGATCATCCTGGCAGTAGCACTGCAAATGTGGAGAGTTTGGATACAATCGAAAATCAGGTCGATTAATAGTACATCCAGAACTAAGCCTGACTGATAAATTTCACTAAGCTTCTTTTTGCAATCGGCAATAAAGTTTCTTCAACGGGAAAACGCAGGTCTGTTTCAATGCTGTACACTGCGGGGTTGGGAAGATCACTTCTGTCTTTGATCAGCGCTGCCTTCAAATTTTCGTAGGTGTTTACAATGCTCCTTGGCATCATCTCTAAATAATTGGTTTTGATGCTTCGGAATTTTTCATCATGCTTTTCAAAAAAAGACAGGCGGTATTGATAAACATGTGTTGATTTGGTGTTGCCTGCACTCAAAAAGAAATAACCTTCCTGTATATCGAGTGGTACAATTCCAATGGGAGTGATGGTGAGATTTTCTTCCACAAATTCATAAATCTCTGTTCCGTTGCTGATGGTGGTTTTCATCTCGCTTGCCGAGTAATTAATAATGGCTTCCAGTTCCTGCATCAACTCATCGTCGGCGATCATTTGCTCATACAGCACCTGCAGCTTTTCAATTTGCACCCCGGTTAGTTTTTTAGGAAAGTGTTCCTGTAAATATTTTTTGTTCTCCCGAAAAGCAACAATGTTATTGTAATGGAAAATAAGATCGGATAATTGCGGATACAATTTGTTTTCATTGAAATACCGGTTGATCTGTTGCAGGTAAGCAAGAAGCGTATACTTCTTCAACTCAAAATCAATGTATCCTTCGGCGAACCAGGTTTGAGATAATTGTTTCATAGTCTAAAGATTTCATTTCCTAATTTACTAAATAGACAATTCAAATCATATACCTGTTTATCTTTAAACTGTTAATTGTGGATCATGTATAAATCCCTGTTGTTTGTTGCAATTGTTTTCTTGCTTTCCTGCAAAACAACTACCTATTATATTGTCAGGCATGCAGAAAAAGAATCTTCAACTACAATGCCCGGTAATGTTATGACAAGCGACGTGCCATTGTCAGACGAGGGCAGGCAAAGGGCAGAGGCATTGAAAGATTTACTCAGGGGAGAAAACATTAAATACATATTCTCCACAAATTATATTCGCACCAAATCCACAGCGCAGCCATTAGCTGAAGCCTTTAACGTTCATATCGAAATTTATGATCCAAAAGATGCATCCTTTGTAAGCAGATTAAAATCTCTTGATGGAAACGCCTTAATTGTTGGACACTCTAATACTGTTGATGACTTGGTAAATGAGTTAGCCGGGAAAAAAGAAATCAGTGGTGATCTGCCCGATTCCGAATATGGTGATCTGTTTATTGTAAGAAAGAAAGGAAATCAATTTTCATTTGAAAAGAAACATTTTGGTCGATAGGCAAATACTGTAATTTAGTTTTCATCATAATAAAAGCTCTCAATATTTCTCCAATTGAGAGCTTTCTAATTCCAATTATGGATTTTCATCTGTTTTCTTTTGTGCTGCGGCGTGAAGTACAGGGAGGCAGAAATTGAAATTTTTATTGATGTTTTTTTGTAGCGAAAGAAGGTAAATGTTTGTGATAAGTGGATGATGTAACGAGCCAATGGCTACTATCGCCACCGGTTGTGTCACTCACTTCTGCGTTCGGTAATTCTATTCAGCATTACTCAAGTGTCTTTACTAAAACAACTATTTCTTTTAATGGGAACCAAATGCCTCTTTACCTCTTATAATTCTATCGTCCTTTCTTCCTGGGGAATTTTAGTCATGTTGTTCTTTTGAAGAATTTCCTTGGAGAGGTTGAGATAATTCATAGAGCCTTTACTATTGGCATCGTACAGAATAACCGGCTTGCCAACGCTTGGCGCCTCTGCTAATCTTGAATTACGATGAACGATGGTATTGAAAACGAGATCATCAAAATGGCGGCGAACTTCCGCAACCACCTGGTTACAAAGGCGAAGACGTCCATCGTACATCGTCATTAAAATTCCCTCGATCACCAATTGAGTATTGAGGCGGCTTTGAACGATTTTGATCGTGTTCAATAACTTACCTAATCCCTCCAGTGCAAAAAACTCGCATTGTACCGGAACGATCACTGAATCAGATGCCGTTAACGCATTCACTGTAATAAGACCTAAAGAAGGAGAGCAGTCGATAATAATGAAATCGTAGTTACTGCGAACTGATTCAATCAATTGCTTCAATACCGTTTCACGGTTGGGATAATTGATCATTTCAATTTCGGCTCCAACCAAATCAATGTGCGAAGGAATAAGATCGAGGTTTGGAATTTCGGTTTTGAGGATCACATCTTTTGCTTCCGCATTGTTGATCATGCAATCGTACAAACTTTGAGTGATGTTTTGCAGATCGAAGCCAACACCTGTGGTGCTATTGGCCTGCGGATCGGCATCTACCAACAGAGTTCTGTATTCCAATACGGCGAATGAGGCTGCTAAATTGATAGCAGTGGTGGTTTTTCCTACGCCTCCCTTTTGATTTGCTACTCCAATAATTCTGGCCATTTTAGATATCGATGCTTTCACCGATTTTAATCAGGTGCAGGTTCAGTCCTGCATCGGTAAAAGCTTTCTTTACTTTTTCGTGATCAATTTTAATAAAACCGAACGTGTCATAATGCACTCCCACAATATTCTGGCATTGGATCATTTCGGCTGCTACGATGGCATCTTCATAGCCCATCGTAAAGTTGTCGCCAATAGGCAAAACTGCAAAATCAAGTTTCCCCCATCTTGGTACTAACTGCATATCCATCGTCAATGCTGTGTCGCCGCTGTAATAAAAAGTTTTTTCGGGAGTGGTCACAAT
>JAGIAB010000247.1 GCA_017745135.1 Flavisolibacter sp. | reverse complement strand
GCCAACATCTTTATGAGATCAAGTATAAATTTTATGAGAAGGATGCGAATGGTAAACAACAATTAGGACAGGAATACAGCAGCCTTTTGTTTTATTTCGATGAAGACAATGAATCGAATGTAATGCGTACCCGGTTTTACGATCCAACCAATGGATGGACGGTGGTACAGCAAAAAGTAAAAACATCTCAAAATGCCATCAACGGAAAAAATTATTGGGTGCTTGGCGGCATCAATGTCAAATACATCACGAAGGTTTCCGCAGACTCCAAATACAACCCCGACAAAATTGTTTTATCAAAAGCGCCGGGAGAAAGTTATTACCGCCCCGACTTTGTTTACGACGACGCCAACAACAAAGGCATTATTAGTTCTTTTAAAGTGCTCAACAATTTTGAAGTCACGAACGATTATCTTTCCTCTTATAGCTGGAAGTGGCCGCAAAAACAAAACACCAATACCAACTATACTACAAACAATTCTTCTTCTACCCTTCATCTTATTTTGGTCACCAACTCGAATGACGCATCACTCGGCACCGGCTTTGCTGCCAATCACAAAAAAATAAAAGCACTTTTCAGAGATGCTGCCATAGCAAGCGGAATGAAGGTGAATGTTACGGAGATCATCGGGGATGATTTTACTAAACAAAATATTTCTGCGGCAGTTGCAAGGGTATCGCCTTCACCAAATGATGCTGTGATCTTTTATTATTCAGGCCATGGTTTTCGTTTTAAGGATCAAAAATCGCAATGGCCCCAGATGGACCTGAGACAAGGGGCCTACCAGAGCCTTGCGACAAATTCTTTGAACATCGATAATGATGTGTACAAGATCTTATCAAAGAAAAATCCACGCCTGTTAATGGTAATTGGCGAATGCTGTAATGTAGATGCCGGTGTGGGAACGCCTTCTAAAACCGACCCGGTTACCATGGCGCCGGCTGCAAATATTTTCAATAACAACATGGTAAAAAATCTTTTTTCTTCGAAGGGAAAAGTTTTGCTGGCAACCAGCAAACCTTACCAGGCATCATGGTATTATATCACCTATGGTGGATATTTCTGTAACAGCTTTATTAGTTCTTTTCTCAATGACGTTGGCGTTACCAGTACTAAAACACAGGCCAACTGGAAAGATATTTTCAGCCAGGCCGTTTCAGCCACTAGAAGCAGGGCCGCTAATGATGAAGATCCAAGCTTGCAGCATCCCATCTATCATTTTGAAGTGAATTGATCTTTTAATTAAAACTTTGCAGAATGAAAAGAACCATTTTTCCTGTACTATTGATTCTGCAAACTGCAGTTTCTTTTTCGCAGTCATCATACCAGGATTCTATTACTGCATACATCAAAAATTATATCAACAACCACGAAGTAGTTAAGGGCGATGACAGGAAGGAATTGCATTTTTTCGAGGTGAATGAAAAATTCAAAGTGCTTGCAAAGTTTGAACGTTCAGCAAACAACCAATGGTTTGAAATGCCAACATCCGGAAGGCTTAAACAAATATTCAGAGTGTATGGCACATTAAGTTTTACAATTAACGATACATTGGTTAAAATGAATTTGTACCAGTCGCAGGGTTTAATGGGAAGCAATGAATATAAAAACTATTTGTTCCTTCCATTTACTGATGCGACTACTGGAAATGAAACGTACGAATCTGGAAGATATATTGACCTTCAAACCAGTGACATTAAAAACAACGAAATAATCATTGATTTCAATAAAGCATACAATCCTTATTGCGCTTATGTAAGTGGCGTTTACAATTGTCCCATCCCGCCAAAAGAAAATCATTTAGCTGTTGCTATTCGTGCCGGTGAAAAAACGTATGGAAAACATTAAAGACATCACTTCATCATCCGAATGCTGCAGTTCATAACAAAACCGGTTGAAAAGGAAGTTTTGTTAATCAAACTTTGTGTGTTCAACCATTACTATGGCGTACAAAGGAAAGATAATCGACAACAAAAAAACAGGACAACAGATCACATTCATTCAAACTTCAGATGATACCGGTGGCGAATTACTGGAAATGGAATCTCTTTTTCAACCCCATTCAACCGAACCTGTGCCACACTATCATCCATTCCAGGAAGAATATTTCACAGTGCTGGAAGGAGAAATTAATGTTCGGCTAAACGGTCAACTCAAAATTTTAAAACAAGGCGATCAACTACATTTAAAGAAAGGACAGGTGCACTCCATGTGGAATCATTCCTCTCAAAAAGCAAGAGTAAACTGGAAAGTGGTTCCGGCATCAGATACTGAATATTTTTTTGAAAACGGTATCGGCATTGCCAATCATAAAAAAACAAACCAACAGGGAATGCCGGGCTTATTGCAGATTGCTTTGCTGGCAAAACGGTTCTCTCATGTGTACAGGATTGCCAAACCACCTTACGTCATTCAAAAAATTTTGTTTACCATCCTGGCTCCATTTTCTTACCTGGCAGGTTATCGATCGTGTTATAAAGAGTTTGTGGACTAATTTTTAGTTTCCTCTTAGTTTGAAGATGATAAGGTATAAGAATAAAAATGCCATGAGAAGTACTATTATTCCTATGATTCTGAGATAAATCAAAAACCAATTTTTACTCATTATAGCTTTCCTTTTTTCATAAAAGAAAGACAGCGACTTTGAGTAAAAAAAATCCATTATTCTAAAACTAATGATTCGCACTTTCGACGGTCTGAAAAGAAGATTATAACCCATCACGCCAAAAATCAGTGTCAAGACAAATAACGTGACTACAGCTTTTATATCATCACTAGCCATAACACTAAACTAAAAAAAACGCTTCGCACCATCAATCTTCCTAAACGGCTTTGAAAAAAAATCATTGATCTGCTTATTGAATTCATCCTTATAAATGATGGGAGTAGAATGACCGCTATTGGGCAAAATCCACAAATAAGAATTTGGAATATTTTGAGCAGTCAGCAAAGTGTGTTCGGGCTTTATCACGTCATGATCGCCGGCAATCACTAAAACAGGAGCAGAAATTTTTTGGAGATGCGTTAAAGGTATATGAGGTTGTTCTACCATTAACCGCAATAGCTTCCACGCTGCTTTTTGTTTGACCGTTCTGTTTGTCATGGTCTTAGCCGAACTGTATTCAGACATTAACATTTGATATGAATCATTAAATATCGCAGTGGTATCTGGCCAAAGGTTAGCGCCTGTTACAGCCAGCTTTTTCACTTTTCCCGGATGTCGAATTGCCAGCAACAATCCATTGATACCTCCATCACTCCAGCCAATTACAAGAGCTGAATCAATTTTCATCTCGTCGAGCAAAGCAGCATAATCATCAGCCATCATTTCATAGGAAAGTGAATCGCTTTCATCCTTTGAATTACCCTGCGACCTGCTATCAGCAACAATAACTTTGTAGTTCTTTGAGAAGTACGGGATTTGGTATAAAAAATTATTTACAGAACCGCCATTACCATGAATGATGAGAAGCGGCTGACCATCACCATAGGTTTCCGCATACATTCTAAAGCCGCGTATGTTATAGTATTTCCCCGCAGTTCTGTTATTTCCATACGGACTAGTCTCCATAAGCGACTGGAACACTTGCGACATGGAATCCATTTCATTTTGACCATAAGCCAAAAATGATGAGAATACGGTTAAACAAGCGATTATTATTTTTCTCATGGCAGAAGTTTTGTTGTTTATAAATATCCGAATTTCATTAAATACGAGATTCAAAAAAATAGTTATGCAGGAAAATTCTTTTGATACTATTGTTATTGGCGCCGGTGCCGCAGGCTTAATGGCAGCATGGGAACTGGCTCAAACAGGAAGAAAAACTGCCGTAATTGAAGCTAAAGACCATGTTGGTGGTAGAGCACACACCATTACTGACAAAAACTTTGAACTGCCGGTAGAACTGGGAGCAGAATTCGTTCATGGTGATCTTGAATTAACGAAATTGCTTTTAAAAAAAGCAGGTGTTGAACAGTATACCGTCAAAGGCGACATCTGGCAGAATGAAGGCGATGAATTGGATAAACAAAGTGATTTCATTGAAGATTATTCTGCTCTCAACAAAAAGTTTAAAGAAATAAAAGAAGATATCACTGTTGCAGAATTCATTGAAAAACATTTGCAGGGAAAAGAATTTGAAGAAGCCCGTTTTACTTTGAAAAATTATGTTGAAGGTTATTACGCTGCTGACACGCATAAGGTAAGCACCTTGGCATTAAAAGAAGAATTAAACAGTTCAAGCGATAAACAGTACCGGGTTGAAGGTGGCTATGCAAAACTGGTTGAGTACCTGCACCGGCAATGCAAAGAAAGAGGAGTGCAATTTTTTCTTTCCAATCCTGTAAAAGAAATCAAGTGGAAGGAAGATGCTGTTGAAGTAATTGCAGAACAAAATAGTTTCATTTCAAGTAAAATTTTAGTAACCGTATCAGTTGGTGTTTTGCAATCTGAAGCCATTCGCTTCTCTCCTGCTATTCCTGAAAAGATGGATACAGCGAAGAAATTAGGCTTTGGTCCTGTTATTAAAACGGTACTTCAATTTGATGAAGCCTTTTGGAAGAAAAAAGAATTTACACAACAAAAAAACCTTGATAAGCTAAGTTTTATTTTTTCCAAAACTGTTATTCCCACCTGGTGGACCTGTTATCCAAAAAATGCAGCCATCCTTACGGGCTGGAGCGGCGGACCGCATGCAGAGGAAATAAAGGATTTAAGCAATGAAGAAATTCTTCAAAAAGCATTGGAATCTTTAAGTGAAATATTCAACGTAAGTGTCAACCTTCTGCAGTTAAAATTAAAAGGATGGCATATTGCCAATTGGGTGACTGATCCTTTCAGTTGTGGCGGTTATTCCTGTGAAGTTGTCAATGGAAAAGAGCTTAAAGAAGTTGTCAGGCAACCAATTGATAACACTATCTTCTTTGCCGGTGAAGGTTTATATGACGGTCCTGAAATTGGAACGGTTGAAGCTGCTTTATATTCAGGAAGAGAAACCGCACATCGTATCATTGCTTCCAGTTAAGTCTGATTCTAAAGAAATCTATTACACGAATTTTTACGAATTACACGAATTG
>JAGIAB010000246.1 GCA_017745135.1 Flavisolibacter sp. | reverse complement strand
GCTGATTGTTACTTACATAATGTAAAGTCCTGGCCCTGTCGCCACTGGCAATAATACTTCCGTAAGCTTCACCATCTGATCGTTGACGTAAAAACTCATGAATGATCTCTGCATGAATTTCATACTCCCAAACACCCGGCCTCACAAATTTCATCACCCGTTCAAAAGCATCTTTGGTAATATCGATTGCTTTTTGAGTGACTTCAATTTCGTATTGTGTTTTAATCCCTCTTAAGTCTTTTAAAATTCTTGCTGCTCTTTCATATTGATGCAAAGGATAACGTTCTTTCATCTCCTTCGCAAAGCGGTAATCTCTTGTCTGTACCAAACTCCCCTTGCGGTCGTTTTCATTCGTATCCAAATAAATCGTATCAGCCAGATGAATCCATGGCTGTAATGAAGCGTCAATACTGTCCAGCCAAACAATGGCTTGAATGCCGCTGATGGCCGTTGCCTCTTCTTTACGCAAACGCTTGCCATCCCATTTTTCCTTTAGTTCATTCGGACGAACCAATACCAACACTTCACGGTATTTTGGATCGGGATTATCAGGGAATAAAACCACCATTGAATCTTCCTGGCTGATCCCGCTGAGCCAATATAAATCACTGTTCTGCTTAAAAGGATACAGAGCATCACCATTACTGGGAACCTCATCATTGCTCACAAAAATGGCAATGGAGTTCGGCTTCATTCTTTCAACAAAACGGTTGCGATTGGTAATAAAAAGCTGGGGATTCAACGGAAGACTTTTCATATCTGGCTTTTAAAACAGTTTCCAAATGTATGTTCTATCTGCTTACGTTCTGAGGCTACTTCGTAGCCATTTTTTGGAACACGGGTGACACGGGTTATATGGATCAACACAGATTTAATTTGTTTTATCAATCTGGCTTATCCTTGTTGTGTTCCAGGTTTTCTTTTCGTTGTCATATACCTTTCTCTTCACTTCCGGCTTTTTACCGAAATTCAACAGTAATCCGACTTCAATATTAGTAGATTTCAGATAATTGATCAGCTGATTTTCATCGGCCTCAGATATGTTTTCGTTCGTCTTTAATTCACAAATAACAACGTCTCCCACTATTATGTCAGAACAGAAATCACCAACAACATGAGTTTTGTAATAAACCTGAATTCTTTTTTCCATAGAAACTGCAAACTTCATTTCAATCAGCTCAATATACAAGGCGTTGCGGTACACTTTTTCTAAAAACCCATATCCCAGAGTATTGTATACTTTGAAAAAAGCCTGAATGATCTTATTTGTTATTTCTTCATGCTTCATCGGAAATTGAAATGGATATCTCTACCGTGAAAATCCCACAATCTGTGTCATCCGTGTTCTTCAACTCAACAAAGTAACCGAATTGAAGAAATTTTTACGCAAATAGTTTTGCTTACAATGATTTAACAATGTGTTTCTCCTATACCTGACTATGGCCCACGATTTTTATCTATTACCTTCGTCTCCTAAACGATTGCTTACTATGTCAGTACCTGTCATTGTTATTCCCAGAGAAAAGCTGGTGAATATGGGATTGAAATATATCCACAGTATTCATTACCAGTCTACCCCCGAAGAGTTAATCCAAGACACATTGCGCATTGGCGAAGGTGTTTTAACCAGTACCGGAGCGTTGGCTATCCGTACCGGGGAATTTACCGGCAGATGTCCCAAAGACAAATTCACTGTAAAAGATCCTACTACGGAAAATGTTATCGATTGGAATGACTTCAACGTTCCTATTGAAGAAAAATACTTTCACATTGTTCATGAAAAGATCATGGACTATCTCAATCAAAAACCAGAAATATGGGTACGTGATTGTTATGCCTGCGCCGACCCTCGTTATCGTTTGAATGTTCGTGTGATCACAGAAAAGCCCTGGACAAATTTATTTGCGTACAACATGTTTCTTCGTCCTGAAGAAGATGAGTTGGAAAACTTTAGACCAGACTGGCATGTAATTTCTGCACCGGATTTAAAGTTAAATCCAAAGGAATGCGGCACACGGCAACACAACGGTGTTATCGTTTCTTTCCGCCACAAAACTATTTTGATTGCAGGAACCGGCTACACAGGTGAGACCAAGAAAGGAATTTTTTCCATCCTCAATTACATTCTTCCCCACGAAAAAAATGTACTGAGTATGCATTGCGCTGCCAACATGGGAGAAGATGGTGATACTGCGATTTTCTTTGGATTAAGCGGAACAGGAAAAACAACGCTTAGTACTGACCCCAACAGAAAATTAATTGGTGATGATGAGCATGGATGGACTGATGACAATATTTTTAATTTTGAAGGCGGATGTTACGCAAAACTCATCGGCTTGTCAGAAGAAAAAGAACCGGAAATTTTCAACGCCATCCGTCGCGGCTCTATTGCCGAAAATGTAATATTCCATCCGGGCACTAACCAAATCAATTTTGATGATGGTGCAATAACGGAGAACACCCGGGTTTCTTATCCGTTGGATTTTATCGACAACGCACAGGAACCATCTATCGGAAATATTCCTAAAAACATTTTCTTTTTAACCTGCGATGCGTATGGTGTGCTTCCTCCTATTTCCAAATTAACGAAGGGGCAGGCGATGTATCAATTCATTTCGGGTTATACAGCAAAAGTTGCCGGAACAGAAGCAGATGTTACAGAACCGAAGCCAACTTTCAGTGCATGCTTTGGCGCTCCCTTTTTGCCATTGCATCCGGGAAAATATGCCGATATGCTTGGAAAAAAAATGGAAAAGCACAATGTAAATGTTTGGCTGATCAATACGGGTTGGACAGGCGGTGCCTATGGTGTTGGACATCGAATGAAATTGTCTTATACAAGAGCAATGATCAGCGCAGCCTTACAAGGCAAATTAGATGAAGTTGAAACTGTAATGGATCCTGTTTTTGGATTTGCCATTCCGAAGCATGTGCCTGGCGTGCCGGATGAAATTTTAATTCCGAAAAATACATGGAATGACAAAGCCGCGTATGATGGTAAAGCAAAATTTCTTGCCTGCCTGTTTGCAAAGAATTTTGAAAAATATGCAAGTGATGTTTCAAAAGAAATTTTTGAAGCCGGGCCAAAATTGTAATATTGTGTTTACACCCTTCTTATGATGTATATATAAAGCTCTCCTTTGGGAGAGCTTTTCATTTGTAATGATTTGCGTAGGAGAATTTAGCTGACCATTTATTTTGTGCACATCAATTATTGATACCATCATTATTCAAGAGGTTATCATCCTGAGTTTGTCGAAGGATGGTTTAAAGTGAATACTTATGAAACCAGCAACATTGCTACTATTTCACTTCTCTTGCACAGTTTACACTGAGCGAAGCGAATGTGCACTCTTGTGCGTTTGTTAATTCTTATCATCATTTTTCGAAGAGTCCGATTGGCATTCCCAAACCTGTATTTTGCACTTACCAAATCCCCTTTTGTCAATTTTTCTTTTCATCAATCAATTTGAGTTTACTTTTAAACCTTAATAACTGCCTATGAATATTCTGGAGACACAACACGTCAAAAAATATTTTGCCACTCAAAAAGCTGTGGACGATATCAGTCTATCTGTTACACCGGCAAGCATCTTTGGTTTGCTTGGTCCCAATGGCGCCGGCAAAACCACTTTGCTGCGAATGATCACCGGTATTATTTATCCTGATTCTGGTGACATTATTTTTGATGGAAAGAAATTCGATCCACGCACCGACATAGAACGCATTGGCTACATGCCTGAAGAAAGAGGCCTTTACAAGAAAATGAAGATTGGCGAACAGGCTTTGTACCTCGCCCAGCTTAAAGGCTTAAAAAAGAATGAAGCAACAAGGCTGATCAAAGAATGGTTTACCAAACTGGAAATGGAAAGCTGGTGGAATAAAAAAGTGGAAGATCTTTCAAAAGGAATGCAACAAAAACTGCAGTTCGTTACTACAGTTTTGCACAGTCCAAAACTGATCATACTGGACGAACCTTTCAGCGGACTTGATCCTGTCAACAGCAATTTGATCAAGGATGAAATTTTCAGGCTGGCAAAAAATGGCGCTACCATTATTTTCAGTACACACCGGATGGAACAGGTAGAAGAAATTTGTGATCACATCATTCTTGTCAACAAAGGCCAAAAAATTTTGGATGGAACCGTAAAAGAAGTGAAACAACAATTCAAGGAAAATTTATTCAGGATCAGCTTTGATACCATGCCTTTGAATACAAACAATGATGCGTTCACCATTGTCAGGCAAAACGAGGATTATTCACTGGTGGTAAAAATCAACGAAGGACATACACCGAATGATGTGCTTCGCTATTTCCTTCAGTCGAATGCCAACATCTATTCCTTCCATGAAATTTTGCCGTCGTTGAACGATATCTTCATTCACCTGGTAGAGGGAACACCTGCTGCAAGACAATTTCAAACGGTAACTGCTTAAACCTATTTTATGAATAAAACATTTTTGGTCATTGGCCGGGAGTACATCACCCGTGTTAGAAAAAGGACCTTCATCATATCTACTATATTATTTCCATTGCTATATCTCGGGTTGATTTTTGGCACAGGGTACATTGCAGAAAAATCATCCCGTAAACTTCATGTGGCATTGATTGACTCCTCTGGTTATTTTAATAAGGCAATGGTGGCCCAGGCTAACCAGCAGGACAGCAGTTCTCACATTGAATACATTACCACCAATGCGGAGGAGATCACAAAAAATTATTCATCGCTTGGCTATGATGCTTACATCGTCATTCCGCCAATGAGTTGGGAAAGTGGCGCAAAAAATCTTACTCTTAAAACAACCAAAACCTATGGCGTAGGGCCTGTGGTACAGGTGGAAAGTAAACTCAATTCCATGTGGTCAAAAATTAAAGCAGAAAAATTGGGGATTGATGAAAGCAAAAGAGAAATACTGAACAAAAGCAACATTACCATCGATGCCAAAAATGAAAATGACGAAAAGTCCAATGCAAAGATTGCAAGCGGCATTGGCTATGCCTGTGGTTTTCTCATTTACTTCATCATGCTTATTTATGGATCGCAGGTAATGATGGGCGTAATGGAAGAAAAAACCAACCGCATTGCAGAAGTGATGGTTTCTTCTATCCGTCCTTTCCAGTTGAT
>JAGIAB010000245.1 GCA_017745135.1 Flavisolibacter sp. | reverse complement strand
GCATACAGGTTGATATCAGTATAAGTTGAAAGCGCATTAAAGCTCGCCTTCGGCGGAGGAATTGCAGTAAGCCTTACTTCATTGGTAGTTTCTTCATCGCCGTTTTTAAATTTAGCGATTAACGGGGCAATCCTGACCATGCCTGCTTTTAAAGGCACAACGGTATAAGTAATATTTTCAATAGCCTGGGTTTTTCCCCTTACGGAAGAATTACCCTTATAATAATTAGGACCACTTATCAATTGAAGGTTGTCAAACCGGGGAGTGCTGATTGTTTCAAAAGAGGATGGATCATCAATTACATATTGTATTTGGAAGGCATTGCCGACAACCACCTGTTTGGGCACAATGATTTGAATTCTTTGTGCATTGCTGTACAAAATGAATAAGACGAGAATAAAAACTGCTGCAATTCTTTTCATTCTGAACGAAAATAATAAGCCGGTTCCAAGCAGGCAGTTCAGATTGACCAGCGGCTATAAATCGCCTAATTGCGGACGAATAATGATTTCTTCAACAACAGCCTGCGGCGAAAGAAGAGTGGCATTATAAATCACCTTTGCAATATCATCGGCTTCCATGAGTCGTTGTTCCGCAACTCCGCTTTCTTTCCATGAATCGGTATAAGCTGCTCCCGGAATGATGGCAGTAACTTTTATTCCATGCGGCTGCAATTCTCTTCTAAGATTTTTTGTAAAACCAAGCAAAGCGAATTTACTGATACTATAAGATCCGCCTCCAGGATAAGCACCAAGGCTTGCAATGGAGCAAAGGGTAAAAATATGGCCGGCTTTTGTTGCCATCATTTTGGGAAGAACCGTCCTTGTTAAATGATACGCACTATAAAGATTCACTCCTATCATTTCTTCCAAAGCGCCATCCGGTTCGTTCGATACATCTCCCTGTATAAAATTGCCGGCATTATTGACCAAAACATCAATGGCGTCTGCATTGGTATTGATCCATTCGCCCAACAATTGTGCCTCCTGCTTTTTACCCAGGTCAAAAGCTTTCCCGTCAACAGAAACATTCGGAAAATCTTTCTTCAGCTCTTCAATGGTTTGAAGAAGTTTTTTTTCATTTCTTGAACTGAGATAAAGATCATAGCCATGCAGTGCAAAAATCCGTGCCGTAGCCTTTCCAATTCCTCTTGATGCGCCAGTAATAACAGCATTCATAATGTTCCTCTAATTTTGACAGCTACAAATCTAACTTCTATTCCTCACGTACATGAAATACAAACACCTGTTCTTCGATCTTGACCACACACTTTGGGACTTTGATGCCAATGCAAGAGTTACACTGCAGCAACTGCATATTGATTTAAATCTTGTTGATAAAGGCATTCATGATTTTGACATCTTTTATAAAAATTATTTAGTGCACAATGAAAAGCTTTGGGAACGGTACCGCAACGGGTATATAAGGCAGGAAGAATTACGGCTCAAGCGAATGTGGCTGACCCTACTGGACTTTAAGATTGCCGATGAAGCGCTGGCAAGGCAATTGAGCGAATTATTTCTACAGCTTCTTCCTACAAGAACCATCCTGTTTCCTGATACCAAAGAAGTGCTTCAGTATTTAACCGACAAAGGATACCAGTTACACCTTATCACCAACGGATTTGAACTGGTGCAGCATGGTAAATTAAAAAGCTCCGGCATTAATCATTTTTTTAAAGAAGTGATTACGTCGGAAGGCTCCAACAGCCTGAAACCGAAAAAGGAAATTTTTGTCTATGCACTGAACAAAGCAGGTGCAACTGCTGAAGAGAGCCTGATGATTGGAGATAGCATTGAAGTAGATATTGCAGGTGCGATAGCTGCCGGCATAGACCAGGTGCATGTCAACCATATCAATGCAGAACAAAGTCTTATCCCTACTTATACCGTCACTGAATTAAAACAATTAAAAGAGTTTTTGTAAAAAAGTCCCGCCGTAAGCGGGACGTTCTTTTAGTAGCAAGCAGTGTTTGCCGACATACTGCACTTATGTGCGGGGCATTTTTTGCTTGTGTTAGTAGTTGTTTTTTTCTTGCCATTGCTTTTCAAAGCTGTAGCAGTTACGCCTGCAGTGATCAACACTCCGGCACTGGCAATTAGTAAATACTTTTTCATGTAAGGGAATTGTTCCTTTAAGTTAGGAAGATTACACGAATTCTATTCACGAATTACACGAATTGCGATGCCAATTATGAATGGAAGAGTTCCTACTGATCAATGTGAAGCAATAAGTATTCTCTTTTAATTATGCTACCTCTTGCTACTGTCGTAAGTCAACAACTTAAAAGACACTCGAATTCACGTTTGACGATTCACGTTTCACGTCCTCACCATCTCGCCAATACCGTAACCCCACCCTTTACTTTCTGGTTGATCTTTACATCTACTTTAGCATCGAGTGGCAATAACAAATCTACCCTCGAACCAAATTTTATAAATCCCATTTCTCCACCCTGTTTAACAACATCGCCAGGTTTCAGGTAATTGACAATGCGTTTTGCCAATGCACCTGCAATTTGTTTAACCAGCAACTCTTTCTCCCTGTGTTTATAAACAACGCTGTGCCTTTCATTATCTGTTGATGATTTTGGATGCCAGGCCACCAGGTATTTTCCTTTGTGATATTGGCTGTACAATACTTCTCCGCTTACCGGGTTCCGGTTCACATGCACATTCAACGGGCTCATGAAAATAGAAAGCTGCAAACGCCTGTCAGTAAAATACTCGTCAGGTTGCACCTCTTCAATTACCACTACAGTTCCATCGCAGGGCGCAACAATCACATCCTGGTCATCCACATAGCTCCTGTTTGGTATCCTGAAAAAAGAAAGAATAAAAATCAGCAAACCGACAATACCAATCCCGATGATCCATCCCAGTATCGGATAACGCGGAGCGATCAATAAAATAGTTAACCATAACACTACCGCTGTAATTGCAGTACTAATTAAAATTGTAGCAAGACCTTCTTTGTGTAATCTCATTTTCTTAATTGAGGGATCAAAATTAGGGATAGATGAGGATGTTGCCAGCGTTCGTTACCCTGCTTTTCTTACTTACGAATGCCCGGTCTAAATTCGTTTCTTTGTTTTATGAAAGAACGATTGCAGCAACTTCGGGGTTTCTATGAGGGATACAATACCCGCAGCTATCAATTTCGCAAGCAACAATTGCAAAAGCTAAAAGCTGCTATTCTTCATCACGAAGAAGACCTCTACGAGGCTTTGTATTCCGACCTCAAAAAAAGCCGGGAAGAAAGTTGGGTAACTGAAGTCGGCTTCCTGGTAGCAGAAATCAATCATACTCTAAAACATTTGCACCGCTGGATGAAGCCTCAAAAAGTTCGGACCAACTTAATGAATCTGCCTTCAAAAAGTTTTGTTTACAAAGAACCGCTTGGCGTGGTTTTAATTATTGGCCCCTGGAACTATCCCCTGCAATTATTATTTACGCCATTAGTGGGCGCAATGGCTGCAGGCAATTGTGCTGTTTTAAAACCGAGTGAATTTGCTCCTGCCACATCTGCTGTAATGAAATTGATCATTGAAGAAAGTTTTTCCAAAGAATATATTTTTTATGCAGAAGGGGAAGGAGCAACCATCATTCCGCAAATGATGAATGCGTTCCGCTTCGATCATATTTTTTATACAGGAAGTATCCCCGTTGGTAAGCTCATTTATGAAATGGCGGCAAAGCAATTAGTGCCGGTAACACTTGAACTGGGTGGCAAAAGTCCCTGCGTGGTTGAAAGTGACGCAAAACTTACAGTGGCTGCCAAAAGAATTGCTCTTACCAAGTTTTCAAACGCCGGACAAATGTGTGTAGCTCCCGATTATATTTTAGTGCATCAAGCAGTGAAAGAAAAATTTTCAGAAGAGTTGAAAAGATGTGTTCAACAGTTTTTTTCTGAAGATCCTTCAGGCAGTTATAATTACGGAAAGATCATTAATGAAAAACAATTCAACCGCTTGGTCAATTACCTGCAACATGGAAGAATTGTTTACGGAGGAAAACATAATGCAGCGAGCCTGTATATAGAACCTACCATCATTGAAGATATACCAATTGAATCAACCATTATGGAAGAAGAAATCTTCGGGCCCGTTCTTCCTATTCTTACGTTCCATTCATTCGAGGAGGCAAAAGCAATCATTGAGCGCAATTCCAATCCTCTTGCCTTTTATATTTTCACTGAAAGCAAGGAAAGGGAAAAACGGTGGATCGAAAAAATTTCTTTTGGAGGTGGTTGTGTTAACAATGCAAGCTGGCATTTAACCAATTTTAATTTACCCTTTGGCGGCAGAGGGAAGAGCGGTATCGGGGCTTATCATGGAAAATATTCCTTTGATGCTTTTTCTCACCAAAAAGCAATCATGAAAACGCCAACCTGGTTTGACCCCAAAATCAAATACCCGCCGTTTAAAGGAAAATTGAATTTGTTTAAAAAGTTGATAAGGTGAGGACGTGAATGGTGAATCGTTAATCGTGAATGGAAGTGTCTTTACGGGATGGATTATTTATTATTCATTATTGATTATTTGATGAAGCTTGCAACTCTGGGAAAACCCCAGTAATTAATAATAAGTAATCAATAATTGTTGAGATAAGCTAACGTAAGAAATTATGTAACTAAATAAGTCTTCGATTGCCGTTTACCGCATCAAACTCTCTTCTTCATCAACCAATCTCTCTGCATATCATCTCCCAATAAAAAATCGGTTTCATCAAATTTTTCAAAACCCCATTTCATGTAAAAATCAATGGCCCGTTGATTTTTTTCCCACACACCAAGCCAAAGCCATTCTTTTTTTCTCTGTTTGGCTATATCAATACAAGCTTGCATGAGGCACGAACCTACGCCTTTACCAATTTGATGGGACACAGCATAAAGGCGGGCTACTTCAAGGGCATTCACCTTGCCCATACTCGAAGGAACTCTTTCATCGCGGATTTTTACATAACCTGCTATGTCGTTATCATCATAAGCCAGCAAAAATGTATTTTCCCTTGCGCCTACTTCCATCATCAACTTTCCCTTGGTGAATTGCTGTTTCAGGAATTTATCCATATCCTCTTTCCTGTTATAAGCGGCAAAGGCTAGGCCGGTCTGGATATCGCCGAAGGCGGGGGCCGGCAGGGTCACCAATTCGCGGCTCTTGGCGGGGGTGG
>JAGIAB010000244.1 GCA_017745135.1 Flavisolibacter sp. | reverse complement strand
ATGTTATAGACAGGCAAACCATACACATACCTTCGTCCATCACCATTTAAAACGGTTATTTCAGATAGGTGATGAGCCTTCCTGATATCACCGTCCATTCTTGAAAAAGAAGTTATTGAATCACTGCAACCGCTTATAGGAATCGTGTTTTCCCTATACGAAATAATCTTCTTATCCAATGCATATACGCTTGCGTCCTGTGCCGTCAAATAACTTATCACCTGACTCCTTTTATCTCTTTGTTTTTTTGAGAGGTAAGCACTGATTGGTAATTCGGAAGCCTTAATCCCGTTTTTAAACAACAGGAGTGTATTATTGGCCCTTACATTATCTTTCTCACCGGATAACTTAACGCTCATTAAGTTATCATCTCCAACAGATTGGTAATAAGCCATAGAATTGCTGGTCATCTCGCCGGGATTTCTAAAATACACAGACTGATAGGTCGTGTCACTATTTCTAAACTGTATATATTGGTTCATATCGTTCTGTGTGGTCCAAGCATCGTTTTTAGTAGTAGTATTCGTCGCAGAAAAATCAACCCCTCCATGAAAAAGCCCACCAAATCCGAGATCAAGTGAGAATCGATCATTTTCACTCTTGGTTCTTACCGTATAATCTCTAACATAGCCTACATCTCCCCTATAAGGCCGAAACATTCCCCCCGTGCCTTCACCACTGATTGAATAGATGTCGTAGGTATATTGAGGAATAGCTAGATGAGGAGTTGTTTTATCATTGAAGGGAAGTTCCTTTTCGCGATTAAAATCCTGTAAGAAGTTGGAATGGTCGTTAGATTTAGTTAGATATAAATACCCCGCCGCAGGGATTTTCTGTATTCGGTCTTCAGGCTTTATTTCCTGTTTGCTTACATAACCTTCAATGGCCGCTGGCGATGGATGGACAACCCAGTTTTCACTTCCCACCTTCGCCCTGAAAAAGAATTGGTTGCTAGTATAAGGCATTGTTATCGTTGGGGTATACGAAGGAACTGCAAATGAAATCCCGGCATAAGGATAGCTATATCCATAGCCTGCCAGACTTCCAAATTCTCGCATTTGTTCTGCCCATTTGGCGTGCATTGAACGATATTCTGCGCTGAGTTGCAATGCTGAAATTCCAGCCCTAGAATTGTAGTTCGTGCTCAGTCCAAGAGTAACTGATCTACCATGTTCATTTTTATCTACTGCGTCTAACTTGACACTCATTGATGGACTTACAGTCAGGCCATATTGCGTATTGTTACTTACATTTAAAGATCCTGAGACGTTAACAAGAGCCATACTAGCTGTATTTAGACCGGACGATCCGCTGCCAGAATTTATTGAAGCATTAATGCCTGTTTCGATGCCCCAACCATTGTAGGTATTATGAAAAACTCCTAGAGTTGCTTTAAGATTCAATGGAAGGCCTGCGACTTCAATATCCGGATTGATGTTAACTCCAACCGTTCTGTTCTCTTTTATGTTCTGAGTTTTCGATACTGAGTCTGTGCCGTTAAAGTCGTCGGGTAATCCTCGCATCGTTCTATTAATGGCACCAGGATTTATATTCCATCCAAGTCCTACCCAACTGGCTTCCTGATCCATTGAAATACTACTATTGTAGTGCAGGTTGATTGGATATCCACCAACATCCATCAAAGGAATATTATAGGAAAAGTCTCCCGAAAAGAGATCAACCATATCATTGGAATTAACACTTTTAAATGAGGACATCTCAGGTTGGCCCGGGCCTCCTATATTGACGTCTAAAACTTTTTCAGGAGAAGATCCTTCACTGTTATTATACGCATTAACATTTGGATTTAGTTCAAAATCCTCCTTGTCACCAACAGGACTTTTGGAGTAAAAGGAAGTGTAATCGATGGTTTTAAAATGCTTGAAACTTGCCGGAGAAATTGCGTTTGCAATATTAGGCAATACAAGTTCAACATAAAAAACCGTAAACAAAATAAGGGCTACTTTCTTTTGATGTCTGGTGGCAAATGAATAAATCATACTATAAAGAAATTGGGGCGTTAGTTATTGGCTGTTTCCGATTTGCGGTATTCAAAGCGTATGCGCCACACTTCACTCCTAGAATTCTGTATTTCCATTTGATAGAAATGTCGGTCTACAAAAAATGAGTTTTGTGTTGCATCATAATTGATCAGATTCTGACCCCGTCTAAGTGGTATAGTATCCAACGGAATATTGCCTTCATTCCTGTTTAGTGAAAGGTCATACACTTTCAGGCTCCAAATACTGTCAGAAGTTTCATTTTGATAACTGAATTTGATGTCATTCGCAAACACAGCATAGGCAGTTTCAGGATCTTTTTTAAATTCAACAAAAGCTTGCTGAGTTGAAGTTGTATTTTGCAGAGTCCCGAAATGCTTGAGATCAAACTCCCATATTTCACTTGCACCTACTTCATTGCCATTGTTTTTTGCTACGATTCTCCATGAATAGTGCTTGTTGTACTCAAGTGTCGCGGCACTGAGAGGATATAACAGCGTTGTTGAAGAAAGATTAGTACCTAGATAAACAGGAATGTTTTGTTCGATTGCATCTGCTGCGCTCTGATTTTGATTGATTTCTACCAACTTAAGGTCGTACTTAAGGTTTGTAAACATATTAGTGGGTACGGGTGGCAACCAAGTAAATTGAGGGTTCGTTTCCTCTATGCTTGTCTGATCCCAGGGATAAACAAGTTCTGGAGGGCTAAGCGGGCCAACCGTGATCTCCTGGCACTGCTCTGCGATTTGTTCAATGCTTTCCGAAAGATGCCTAAAAAAATGATAACAGGCTTCAAAATGGCCGATGGGCAATAATCCTACCGGGTTTGCGTCAACCGTATAGGCGCTGCTTAGTACATTGTACTGAATCGGAATCAATATACCTGTATTGATAAGTGTTGTTCCGGGTCTAAGTGAAATACTTCTAGTTACACCGGTTAAAACCTGCGCTGATGAATTTACCGGTGTGAGTGTAACTTCTATATGGAGTGTAATTGGAGCATTCGTAGTATTAGATAGCATCATATTCCAAAGCTGGGGCTTATAGGTAAGCCCCGAAGGCGGCTGTTGAAATATGACTACTAACTGTGCGCTTGTTTTTAAAACAATCACAAAAGCAAAAATTACTATTGAGAGTCTTTTCATACTGTTTAGTTGATAACTCTAAAAAATCCGATGTTATATAGGCCTGTTTTTACAAGGTCTCCCTTCCATCCTGGCAAGTAAGATTTTTCAATCCAAGCATTCAATTCACCAACCTTGGGAATAGAAATTTTTTCGCTTCCATATAGTCCTACTTTTACTGAGCTGCTATTAAGCTGATTGATCTTAACTCCAAAGCTGATTACACTGTTCTTCCAGATTTTTGCGCTGGCCCCTGCATCCAGAACAGTCAGTATATAGTCCCTGCTACGAGTGTGAGCTATATTGATATCGGTTGTATAAGAAAGAAATTGAAAATGCTGATTGAAAAAATAATTTTTAGCGTCATAGTAGAGAAAACCCGAATCTCGTGCATCATTATAAAATCGATTATAGCTAAAGAGCGAAAAGGCCTGAGCAACCCCAAGTTTATATTGATGATTGATACTGAAGTTTAAGGCCTGGTAGAAGTTCTCATAGATCAATCCATCAATTTCGGATAGTTGTGACGAAGGCATGTAACCAATTGCAAGACCTGGCCACTTTGTCTTCTTGAATGAAGCTGTGATGTTTTTAAAGACTGTGTTCCCACTGTATCGTGTTAAGAGGTAAGGGTTTTCGTATGTGTTTTTTGCAGCAGAAGCATTAACATGTATTACTCTTTTAAAAAGATACTGATCTCCCCTCACAGACCATTGATGCAGTGCCGCGTTTGTATAATAGCTGGAAAAGTTCTGAAAATTTATTCCGCGGTACTTATAAAACGCTTCAACTTTGGAGCGTGTTTTCGGAAACGAAGAATTCAGCTTAATCGAATAAGCCCGGTTCTTTTCGTCACTTATGTCAAACGAAGATTTTTCATTATTACCGTTTGCATTGATTAGTACTGGCGATGAAGATTGGGCAATTTCACCCGTAAGCCGGTGGTTTTTAAGCACTAATTGACTCTCAAAGCTTAATCCATAAATGTTAGTAGCAGAAAATTGCGAGCTTGATAAAATTTGTTTTTTCCCTTTAAACGCTGTTAAGAAGAAATGTGAACCTTCTCTTGCTCCAAATCCTATTCTTGCTAAATAAATAAACTGTGGTTTTCGTTTTACTTTACTATAAAAAAAATCTCTCGCCCTATAATCAACCGCGCCCGCAGAAAATGCAAAATAAATCCCACGATTGTATTCAAAATTGATCCCGTTGAGATTAATATTTTTGACACTCAGCTCACTGTAATTCGGGACGGTTTTGCCAATTGCAAAAGTTCTTATCGCACTAGCTGCGGCGTACACCTTTTTTAACCTCCTATCTCTTATGTCATGTTTTTGAAGAACGTTCTCAATTGCTTCTTTTTTATCGACACCTGACCTATTTACAGCTAATAATTTTTTCAGAGCTACAATCTCTTTTTCAGTTTGAACATATTCTTTATGAAGAGAGTCTTTGAAGGTTTTAAGCTTTCCAGATTTTCTATTAAGATCTTCATACATTGCGAGAAAATCTTTTGCTTTGGAAAGTGCTGCAGTATCCATCGTATGAGACACACTGTCATAAGTACCACCGTCAAGTACAATGACATTGGCTTGTATTACCATGTTCTCAATGTCTTTTTGATTTTTCCAATTTTCAATTTTGGATAATTCATTGGTTACAAGATCAAGCGAAGGCTTTGTAAGAGGGTTCCGTAGTTGTGCAAGAAGTTGTTCCGCATAAATAGATAGCTTTTGCGATTGCAGACGGTTAAATTCAGAGACATTGAATTCCACCCGTAAATCCCTGTAGTCCTTAAAATATTTTGAATTGGATTCCCTGCCTGAGTAAGTAATGATGATGGGAACTGTTTGAGCAATCGTAAAATTTAATCCTGTGGTGATTAAATGTTGAGATAAATTTCTTTCCTGGAATGGAGTATCGATATTTGACCGGTAATTCCAGTTATAATTAACATAGCCTCCATTAAAATCAACTGCCCGGCTTGGCCGAGTAATAATTTTGCTTTCTACAGAGATAACATGTATTTGAGATTTTAGCGTATCGAGATGAAAAATTGTACTGATTTTATT